>JARRNI010000454.1:0-4901 GCA_037385125.1 Pseudolabrys sp. | reverse complement strand
GTCTCGCGGTTGTAGCGCTTGCCCTTGCAGACGTCGCAGGTGACGTAGACGTCGGGCAGGAAGTGCATCTCGATCTTGATGACGCCGTCGCCCTGGCAGGCCTCGCAGCGGCCGCCCTTGACGTTGAAGGAGAAGCGGCCGGGCGCGTAGCCGCGCGCCTTGGCCTCGGGCAGGCCGGCGAACCATTCGCGGATCGGGGTGAAAGCGCCGGTGTAGGTGGCCGGGTTGGAGCGCGGGGTGCGGCCGATCGGCGACTGGTCGATGTCGATGATCTTGTCGATGTGCTCCAGCCCCTCGATGCGGTCGTGCGGGGCGGGGGCGAGCGAGGCGCCGTTGAGCTTGCGCGCCACCGCGTTGTAGAGCGTGTCGATCAGCAGCGTCGACTTGCCGCCGCCGGAGACGCCGGTGACGCAGGTGAACAGGCCGAGCGGGATCTCGGCGTCGATGCCTTTGAGATTGTTGCCGCGCGCGTTGACCACTTTCAGGGTACGGCGCCTGTTGACCGGGCGGCGCTCCGGCGTCGGCACGAAGCGCTCGCCGGAGAGATATTGCCCGGTCCACGAATTGGGCGCGGCGATCAGGTCCGGCACCGTGCCTTCGGCGACGATATGGCCGCCGTGGATGCCGGCGCCGGGGCCGATGTCGAGCACGTGGTCAGCGGTGCGGATGGCGTCCTCGTCGTGCTCGACCACGATGACGGTGTTGCCGAGGTCGCGCAGGCGCTTTAGGGTCTCGAGCAGGCGGGCGTTGTCGCGCTGGTGCAGGCCGATCGACGGCTCGTCCAGCACGTAGAGCACGCCGGTGAGGCCGGAGCCAATCTGCGAGGCGAGCCGGATGCGCTGGCTCTCGCCGCCGGACAGCGTGCCGGAGGCGCGGCTGAGCGTGAGATAGTCGAGGCCGACATCGACCAGGAACCTGAGGCGCTCGCCGATTTCCTTCAGGATTCGGCCGGCGATCTCGTTCTGTTTGGCGTTGAGCCGCTCGGGCAGGGCGGCCACCCATTCGCCGGCGCGGCGGATCGACAGGTCGGCCACCGCGGCGATAGTGGCGCCGTCGATCTTGACGCACAGCGCTTCCGGCTTGAGGCGCGCGCCGTGGCAGGCGTGGCAGGGCACGTCAGTAAAATATTTCGCCAGGTCCTCGCGCGCCCACTCAGATTCGGTCTCGTGGAAGCGGCGTTCCAGATTGGTGACCACGCCTTCGAACGGCTTCTTGGTGGTGTAGCCGCGCAGGCCGTCGTCATAGACGAACTTGATCTCGTTGTCGCCGGAGCCGTAGAGGATGGCGTTCTGCGTTTTCTTCGGCAGGTCCTTCCACTTGGTGTCGAGCGAGAAGCGGTAGTGCTTGGCGAGCGCGGTCAGGGTCTGCAAGTAATAGGGCGAGGATGACTTGGCCCAGGGCGCGATGGCGCCCTTACGCAGCGACGCGTTCTTGTCCGGGATGACCAATTCGGCATCGATGTGCTGCTCGAGCCCGAGCCCGCCGCATTCCGGGCAGGCGCCGAACGGGTTGTTGAACGAGAACAGCCGCGGCTCGATCTCCGGAATGGTGAAGCCGGACACCGGGCAGGCGAACTTTTCCGAGAAGATCAGGCGCTCGGCATTGGCGTTGCGGCCGCGATTGGCGGCGGCGCCCGTGGCTTTGCTGTCAGCCAGCTCGATGACGGCGAGGCCGTCGGCCAGCTTGAGGCACTGCTCCAGTGAGTCGGCCAGCCGAGTCGCAATATCGCCTCTGACAACAAGGCGATCGACGACGACGTCGATGTCGTGGGTGAACTTCTTGTCGAGCGACTTGACGTCCTGGATCTCGTGGAAGGCGCCGTCGATCTTGACCCGCTGGTAGCCCTTCTTCAGCAGGTCGGCCAGTTCCTTGCGGTACTCGCCCTTGCGGCCGCGCACCAGCGGCGCCAGCACATAGATGCGCGTGCCATCCGGCAATTCGAGCACGCGGTCGACCATCTGGCTGACGGTCTGGCTTTCGATAGGAAGACCGGTCGCCGGCGAATAGGGGATGCCGACGCGCGCCCACAGCAGGCGCATATAGTCGTAAATCTCGGTGACGGTGCCAACAGTGGAGCGCGGGTTCTTCGAGGTGGTCTTCTGCTCGATGGAGATGGCGGGCGACAGGCCGTCGATCTGGTCGACGTCCGGCTTCTGCATCATCTCCAAAAACTGGCGGGCGTAGGCCGAAAGGCTCTCGACGTAGCGGCGCTGGCCCTCGGCATAGATGGTGTCGAAGGCGAGCGACGACTTGCCCGAGCCGGACAGGCCGGTGAACACCACCAGCCGGTCGCGCGGGATGGCGACGTCGATGTTCTTGAGATTGTGCTCGCGCGCGCCGCGGATCGCGATCACGCGGGCGTTGCCGGGCGGGGTCTTGGGGTCGGTCATGAAGCCTTGCGAGGTCTGGCGGCGGCGAAGGGAGCGCCGGGATCGGTCGGAACGTAGTAAGAACGGGGCCCTTTTGCCAGCCCGGCCAGCAGCGAACCGGGTGAAATCCCCGCTATCACCGGCCGATCGCGGCTTCCATGCCGGCATCCGAACCGGCTGAACGACTAAGTTCCGCATTTTATTCCCTCCGCCAAACATATTCGTTATGCGGCATATAAACGCGCACGCCGATATTGAAAAATCATTCTCGAACGAGGAACATCAGGGCGGCAGTGTCATGCCCAAATCGGTCTGCCTAGCAAATTCGTTTCGTAGAAAAACAACTCTCTGCCGCGCCTGAGGCCATCGATGGACGTCCCCCGGCGCGGGACCCGCCGAACACCCGGCGAGAGAGAAGTGGAGGGAAGAGAAATGCTCAACCGTAAACACAGAGGTCTTTCGCGCCGCCAGTTCAATACGCTGGCCGGCGCCGCCGGGGTCGCCCTCGGCACCGGCGGCCTGGCCGGCTTCGCCAAGGCAGCCGGCACCCCGGATTCGGCCGCCATCATCCACGGCAAGGCGAGCGGCATGATCATCCATAACGCCAAGCTTGCCGTGATGGAGACGCCGCTCACCGAGCTGCGCAAGCACGCGATCACCCCGAAGAACATCCTGTTCAACCGCTTCCACTTCCCGCACGAGGGCGACGCCGCGTGGTACGTCACCACATCGCCGCCGCCGGCGGAGATGGTGAAAAACTGGACCATTCGGTTCGACGGCCTGGTCGAGCGTCCACGCACGGTGACCATCGCCGAGCTGCAGAAGCAGCCGCAGGAGAAGCGCGTGTCGGTGCTGCAATGCGCCGGCAACGGCCGCGCCTTCTATGCCGCCAAGCAGAAGGTCGGCGGCGGCCAGTGGCATAATGGCGGCATGGGCTGCGTCGAATGGGAAGGCGTGCCGCTGCGGCCGTTCATCGAGAGCCTGAAGATGCAGATCGCGCCGCAGGCGCATTGGCTCACCGCGGAAGGCTGGGATCAGCCGGCGACGCCGGTCGGCACCGACTTCGCCAAGAGCTATCACATGGCCGATCACGCGCTCGACCACGCCATTCTGGCGCTGAAGATGAACGGCGACCCGATCCCGGCGCAGAACGGCGGGCCGGTGCGGCTGGTCATCCCCGGCTACTACGGCAACATGAACGTGAAGATGTTGACCGTACTGCTGTTCATGGCGGAACAGTCGCCGAGCGCGTACCAGTCGGTCGGCTACCGCGTCCCGAACTTCCCGGTCGAGCCGGGCGGCAAGTTCGGCGCCAACTCCTACACCTGGTATAACAGCCGTCCGACCTACGGCCACAAGATCAAGAGCGTGATCTTCTCGCCGCTGCCGGAAGACAAGCCGAAGGCCGGCACGCACACGATCACCGGCGTCGCCTTCAATGACGGCAACGCCAAAATCACCAGCGTGGAAGTGTCGGCCGATGGCGGCAAGAGCTGGCACAGTGCCACGATCAAGCCGCCGCTGAGCCCGTGGGCCTGGTACCACTGGTCGGTGAAGGCGCATCTGCGCAAGGGCAAGCAGACGCTGATGTGCCGCGCCACCGACGCGCTCGGCCGCACGCAGCCCATGGACGGGCTGACGCGCTGGAACCCGCGCGGCTACGAGTGGAACGGCGTCGATCACGTCGTGATCGAAATCTAAACTGCATCGATGCAAGCAAACTGAGCGGGGACGCCTGGGTAAGGCGTCCCCGCCGCGAGTGCGTTGGCCACTGGCGGAGGACCGCAACTGCCCCCCGGGCCAAACCGCGCGCTGGTCTACGGCAACTGCCGTACCTGTCACGACCTGCAGTACCTGGTGGAGTCGGCCGGCGTGCCGCGCTCAACCTGGAACGATCTGCTCGACAGTATGAAGCAGTACGGTCTGCGCATCTCGCCGGAGGATCGTAAGAAGATTCTCGACTATCTCGGCACCTATCTCGGGCCGAACCCACCGCCGAAGACGGCCGCGGTGCCGGCTGAACCGAAAGGCCCAATCAACGCCGCCAAACTGTTCCACGACCAATGCAGCGGCTGTCATCAGCTCAATGGCCAGGGCGTACCTGGGAATTTCCCGCAACTCGCGCGAAATCCCGATATCTTCCTCGCCCACGACTACCCGGTGCGGGTCGTGCTGTTTGGACTGAGCGGCAAGATCGTCGTCAAGGGCGATCATCTAAACGGCGTGATGCCACCGCTGAACGTGCTCGGCGATAAGGAGATTGCGGCGGTAGTCAACTATGTGCGCAGCGCCTTCGGCAACGACGCGCTGCGCCCGAAGTCGATGCAGCCGGTCACGCCGGCAATGGTGGCGAAGCTGCGCAACAAGAACCTTACATCCGACCAAGTCTTAGCCTACCGCAAGAGCCTCAAGGCCGCGAGTGCGTTGGCCACTGGCGGAGGACCGCAACTGCCCCCCGGGCCAAACCGCGCGCTGGTCTACGGCAACTGCCGTACCTGTCACGACCTGCAGTACCTGGTGGAGTCGGCCGGC
>JARRNI010000453.1:0-4314 GCA_037385125.1 Pseudolabrys sp. | reverse complement strand
CGGAGGGCATTATGGCCAGCGGCCTCGTGTGCCGCGCATAAAGGCCGAACACATGGCTGCTCCGACCAATGCCGCAAACGTGAAAAAAGCTCTTGCCAACTCGGAGCCGTCCACACATGGGCCCCTGCCGATCCGGCAGGGACGATCTTGCTGCGCCGGGGCGGGTACCTAGTCGGAATCATCGCGTGCTAGACTTACAAAATGATTCGCGAGGTTCCGACCCTTGTCACCGGATGACCTGAACGCCCCTCTCGGCCAGAACGACAAGAAGAAGGGGAAAAGTGCGGCCAGACTGACGGCGCTCGCCACGCAGGCGCTGGCCGGCGTGCTTGCCCTGTTCGGGCTGGCGGTGTTGGCCTGGGGGTTGCTCGGCAACGATTCGCTCGGCGGCAAGCCGGTGGCGGTGGTCTCCACTACGCCGCCGCAGGCAAGCATGGCCAAGGCCGACAGCGACGGCGACGGCCGGCACCATGCCCGCTACGACGGCCCTTCGGCCAGCGCGACAAAGCCGACGATCAAGAAAATGGTGCCGCCCGGCAGCGCCACCGTCACCATCATCGACGGCTCCAGCGGCAAGAGCCGCGAGGTCGTCATTCCCGGCAAGGGCAAGGGCAACCGCACGGACAAAGGTGCCGCGCTGAACACGTCGGTCGATCCGAAAATGCTGGAAGTGACGCGGCACTGACCGATCCCGAAGATCGGGCCGGATGGCGCGCGGCCGGACACGCGCTACGCCGAAAAGCGGGTGCTGCCCGCCCGCAGAAAGGACTGGCCCCGCATCGCGGTAGTCGTCGAGGGGCTCGGCATCAGCGCCTCTGGCACCGCCGACGCCCTGGCCGAGCTGCCGGCGCCGGTTAGCTTCGCGCTCACACCCTTCGGCAAGGACCTGCCCAAGCTGGCGGAAAAGGCGCGCACGCTCAAGCATGAGATCCTGCTGCAGGTTCCGATGGAGCCATTCAACTATCCCGACAATGATCCCGGCCCGCAGGCCCTGCTGACCTCGCTCAGCAGCATCCAGAATCTCGACCGGTTGCATTGGCAGATGAGCCAGTTCCAGGGCTATGTCGGGTTGATCGGCTACATGGGGGGCAAGTTCACCGCTTCCGAAGACGCGCTGCAGCCGGTCCTGCATGACGCCGCCAAGCGCGGGCTGATCTATGTGGACGACGGCGCCTCGTCGCGCAGCGGCGCCGGCCAGCTTGCCGGCGGCCAGAACCTGCCCTTCGCCAAGGCCGACCTCGTGATCGACGCCGTGCCGACGCCGAGCGAGATCGATCATGCGCTGGCGCGACTGGAGCTGAAGGCGCGCGAGTAGGGCAGCGCCATCGGCATCGCCACCGCGCTGCCGGCGACGGTCACGCGCATCGCCACCTGGGCCAAGACGGTGAAATCCAGAGGCTTCGTGCTGGTGCCGATCAGCATGGTGACGGTGAAGGCGGGACGTCACGAGGCGCGCGTAGAAAAAAATAAGCAATAGCGACCAGCGAATAGAGTGCCTATTTGTTCAAGTGACCGCTCGCCGATCGTTTCGCATTGCTCGCTGGTACTACCGATGGCCCCCTTCGAATTCCTCCCTTACCGTCCCTGCGCCGGCATCATGGTGCTCAACCGCGAAGGCCTGGTGTTCATCGGCCGGCGCTCGAAAGGGCCAGAGCATGTCGACGCCGCCCATGCATGGCAGATGCCGCAGGGCGGCATCGACGACGACGAAGACCCCTATCAGGCGGCGCTGCGCGAGCTCTATGAAGAGACCAATATCCGCTCGGTCGAGAAGCTGGGCGAAATCGCGGAATGGCTCATCTACGACATTCCGCGCGAGCTGGTCGGCCAGGCCTGGGGCGGCAAATACCGCGGGCAGAAGCAGAAATGGTACGCGCTGCGCTTCACTGGCGACGACAGAGAGATCGATATCATCCATCCGGCTGGCGGCGCGCACGCGCCGGAATTCATCGCCTGGCGCTGGGCACGCTTGAGGGAACTGCCGGAGCTGGTGGTGCCGTTCAAGCGCAAGACCTATGAGAGGGTGGTGAAGGAGCTTGGGAAGTTCGCGAAAGGTTAGCGGCGATTGATAGCGAATTCGGCCAATGCGTTGCGTTCGTCATTCCGGGACGGCGCATAGCGCCGAGCCCGGAATCCAGGGCCATCAGAAAGGCTTTGCCGTGTCGCCCTAGATTCCGGGCTCACTCGCTTCGCTCGCGCCCCGGAATGATAAAGGAGAGTCAATCGGCCCGGGGGCGCCATGCGACTTCACCCGATCAGTGCTTCAGCGCCCATTCCGGCAACACGACGTGGATGCCCTTGTTGCCGTCGACCACCTGGGTGACGATGAGGTCGGCCGCCACGCTGCACAGCGTATAGGCGTCCTCCGCGCTGAGATTCGTGCGCTGGCGCACCAGGGCGATCATCGCGCGCAAGGCCTGCTTGGCCGCGTCGTCGAGATCCTCGTCGAAGCCCATGCTCATGATGTGGCCGGGCGTTTCCGCCCACGGCAGGCCGGTGCTGGCGCCCTTTTCCAGCGTCACCCGGAAAGTACCGGTAAGCGCGGTCTCCACCGCGGTCACGTTGACCTCGCCGTGGCCCTGCGCGGCGTGGCCGTCGCCCGCCGAGAACAGGCCACCGGGATGAAACACCGGCAGATGCAGCGTGGTGCCGGCAACCAGATCGCGGTTGTCGATATTGCCGCCGAAGGCGCGCGGCTGGATCGAGCTCTGCCGGCCCCAGCCGGCCGGCGGCGCCACGCCCATGCAGCCGAAGAAAGGCGCGGCGGGAAATTCCAGCCCCCACGGCATGCGCAGGCGGCCATGCTCGGTGTCGACCGCGATATGGATGCAACGGCGGCCGGGGAAATCCTCCGGCAGCGTGCCGAGCAGCGGCAGGATGAGATTGTAGCCCCAGTCCTGCCGCAGCTTGATGTCGAGGATATCGACTTTGAGCGAGTCGCCCGGCTCCGCGCCTTCGACCGCGATCGGCCCGGTCAGGAAATGCGGGCCCGGGCCGCGCTCGGTGCCCTCGAGCACGGCGCGATGGTCAGGCAGCACCGTAAAGCCGGAATTTTCAGGCGGCAGACAGTCGGGCGTCCCGTTAAGGGTATCGACGGTGACCGTATCGCCCGAGGCGATGGTCAGGACCGGCGCTACCGCGGCGTCATAGAAGCCCCATTGGACGGTGCCCACGCGGGCCGGCAGTGCGTGATGGGTGCTCATGGCTCACCCTCCAGGTCTCGATTGCCGGCAACCGCATCGGTCGGCGGAAAGCTTACAGCGCCGCCGTGAGCAGATGCTGGTCGACCTCCTTGAAGTGGTCGAGCCGCGCGATCGCTTTGTCGAGCTCGGAGCCCGGCTCCAGCTTCTCGATGTGCTGCTCCATTTCCTTGATATGCTGTGCCAGCGTCTCGCGGTCCATGCTCTCGACCGGCTCGGCCATATCGGCGAGCACCGTCAGGCCCTCGGCCGAGACCTCGGCGAAGCCGCCGAGCAACACGATCTTCTGCGCGCCGCCCGGCCCGTGCACCGTCAGAATGCCAGGGCGCAACGTGGTGACGAAGGGCGCGTGACCGGCCAGCACGCCGAAGTCGCCCTCGGCGCCGGGCACGTCGACCTGATCGACGCCGCCAGAAAAGACCAGCTTCTCGGGAGAGACGAGTTCGAAGTGGAAGGGCGTTGCCATAATCAGCCTAACCTTGATCCGTCATCCTGAGGCAGCCGCCGACGGCGGCCCTCGAAGGACGATCGGCCGGGGGCCGTCGCCCGACCGATGTCGGGTATACCCGACATCGGAATTTCTGAGTGCGCAATTCGGCCAAGGCCGACTTGCGATGGCTCGCTGCGCTCGCACCTCAGGGTGACGGCGCAACGCATCCGACTGTTCACGCTTCCGCCGCGAGCTTCTTGCCCTTCTCGACCGCTTCCTCGATGGTGCCGACCATGTAGAAGGCGGCTTCCGGCAGATGATCGTACTTTCCGGCCACCAGGTCCTTGAAGCCCTTGATGGTGTCGGCCAGGTCGACAAGCTTGCCGGGCGAGCCGGTGAACACCTCGGCGACGAAGAACGGCTGCGACAGGAAGCGCTCGATCTTGCGCGCGCGCGCGACCGTCAGCTTGTCTTCTTCCGACAGTTCATCCATGCCGAGAATGGCGATAATGTCCTGTAGCGACTTGTAGCGCTGCAGCGTCTCCTGCACCGAGCGCGCCACCTCGTAGTGCTCCTCGCCGATGATGCGCGGGTCGAGCATGCGCGAGGTGGAGTCGAGCGGGTCCACCGCCGGATAGATGCCCTTGGCGGCGATGTCGCGCGACAGCACGGTGGTGGCGTCCA
>JARRNI010000452.1:1125-5447 GCA_037385125.1 Pseudolabrys sp. | reverse complement strand
GAGGCGGGCCGCACACAAGACCAAGAGAGGGATCGAGGAGCTTGTTGCTGAGCTCCTTCCACAGCCGCGAATGAAAGCCTCCATCCGCAGGCTACAGTACGATGCGCTGACCGATTTCACCAAGGGTGACTTCCTTTTCTGCAGCGCGTTTCAGTCCGAATCTGTCCGACATGACGCGTTCCTTTGAATCAATCCTGAACTACCGCGATCGCGTTGATCTCGATCAGGTAATCGGGCGAGACCAGTTTGGTCACCTCGACCATGGTCGAGGCGGGCAAGGGCGGCTTGAAGTATTCGCTGCGTACCTTATGGATCGTGTCGAAATGCTCCATGTTGCGCACGTAGACGTCGAGACGGCAGACGTCGTCGAGGGTGCCGCCAGCGGCTTCCACCGCAGCCTTGATGTTTTCGCAAACTTGGCGGGTCTGCACCTCGATATTGCCAACACCGGCGATTGTGCCATCGGGCCGGCGTGCGGTCATGCCCGAAACGAAGACCAGGCGTCCCCTGGCTTCGGTGACGGTGGCCTGTGAGAAGACGCCGATCGGCTTGCGGATCGCGTCCGAGGTGACTTCGCGTTTAGGCATAATGCTTGTCCCCGGGGCTGCGTGACAGTGTGAGCAAAGGCTCGGCCGATACCTCGAGTTCCTGCGCGAGCTTGATCAAATTGCCGGCGACGGCTGGATCGAGCCTGACGGTTCCGTTTGCGCTTTTGCGGCGGCGCCATTCCAGCTCGCCCGGCACCGCGAGGTGCGCGACGCTCGGCGCCCGCTTGCCCGTGCGGATGCGCTCGGCGGCAGCGGCAGCCTGAGCGCGGAATTGGCCGACGTCGCAGAAGTGCTTGAGGTCGATGGCGATAAACAGATGCGAGCAATCGTAAGGCACAGCCGGGTCGCCGTAGAGGGGATTGACGCCGACGCCGTAGCCGCCGCCTGCCAGAAGGCCACACATCAGGTCAATGATGAAAGCGAGGCCGAACCCTTTGGGCCCCGCTGCCGGGAGCAACATGCCAGCAATCGCTTCGGCAGGATCGGTGGTCGGGCTGCCGTCGTCGCGCACGGCCCAGTTCGCTGGAATGGCTTCGCCAGCTTTCTCCGCTAAGCGGATCTTGCCCATGGCGGCTTCGCTGGTCGCCATGTCGAGCACGATCGGGATGGTGCCGCCGGTCGGCAGCGCGATGGCGAGCGGATTGTTGCCGACCACGCGCTCGGCGCCGCCCGGCGCCGGCATCAGCGGCCGGGTGTTGCACATAGCGATGCCGATGCAGTCCCCGTCCGCGGCCTGACGGGCGTAGCGGCCGGCGGCGCCGAAATGAAACCCATGGCGTACCGCGACGATGCCGGCGCCGTGCTGTCCGGCGCGCGCGATAGCGATGTTCATGGCCTGATCGCCGGTGAGTTGGCCGAAGGCGTTGCCGGCATCAAGCACGACGCAGCCGCCGCGGTCCGAGACGACGTCGGCGCTTTCGCGCGGGCTCACCGAGCCGGCGCGCAGCCGCGCGATATACATGTCCACCAGCAGCACACCGTGCGACGGCAGCCCGTCCAAATCCGCCTCGACCAGCCCTTCGGCGACGGCCGCCGCCGCTTTCCCGCTCATGCCGGCCGCGATGAAGATGCGGTCGACCAGGGCGGCGAGCTCGGCGGCCGGGATCGGGATCGCAGACGGTGCGGTCATTGGCGACATTCCATGTGGCACTGCAAGGTGAACGCCCTATCCCGCCAGGGGCATACGAGCGTAGCGCGCTGTCACGGCCGCGGGCCTTGAGAATTCCGGGTGGCTCTCCAAGGATTTGGCGACCTTGTTCAGCGTCCGCTGGATGTGCTCGCGGTTGAGGGTCAAAGCGCGGGTCACGTTGCGAGCGAGCGCGGCCTGCATGATCTGTTCGTGCTCGGCCACGTCGTTGCGCGGCTGCGACTTCGACATGATGGAGAGCGCCACGTAACGCTCGGCCTTTTCGAACAGGCTTTCGCGGATTGTCAGCATGGTGCGTGAATTGCAAGCGGCGACCAACGCCTGATGGAACGTACGATGCTCCTTCGACCATTCGGGACTGATCATGCCGGACTGCCAGCGCCGCAATTTGGACTGATTGGACAGCCGATGAAAGGCGGCCAGCAGGTCGGCCTCCCATCCAACGCTGCCGTTTTCGATCGACCAGCGCAGCGCGATGCTTTCGATCTCGATGCGCGACTGCATCAGATCGAACAGGCTGTCGCGCGAAACGGCAGCGACACGAAAGCCCTTGTTCTGCTCCAACTGCACTATGCCTTCCGCCTCCAGGCGCATCAGTGCCTCGCGGATTGGGCTCCAGCCCGCCTGATACCGCACGCGCAAGGCCTCGAGCCGCAGCCGCTCGTTCGGCATCAACCGGCAGTTGACGATGTCGTCGCGGATTTGCGTCAGCACGCGCGCGTGCAGCGTTTGCGTATCGCCTTCGATCTGCTGATGGGGCATGGGCCGCTCCCTTGATGATCCGGAGGCCGGGCGCGGGGTCCGGCGCATCGTCCAAGCTGCCTAGCGTATCGCCTTGCGATAATCAAACGAATTTTCGAAAATCTGTTGACGTTTCGATAGAGCGAATGGCAGGATGCCGCCCGGCCGGATTTTTCACGCTTGACACGACAAGTGCGACAACGCGGGAGAGCAGAAATGAAGAAATTGAGCAGACTGGCAATCGGCGCATTTTCATCGCTGATCGTGATCGCCGCCGCGGCGGTGCCGACGCCGGCGCCCGCGCAGGGCAAGTCGATGACGAAGATTACCTTCTCGCTCGATTTCATTCCGCTCGGCCGTCACGCCCCATGGTACGCAGCGGTCGACGAGGGTTACTACAAGGAAGAAGGCCTCGATGTATCGATCATCCCCTCGCACGGCACGGCGCAGACTATCCAGGCGATCGAGTCGGGCACGGCGCAGATCGGCTTTACTGACGTGCCGAGCCTCGCCCTTGCGCGCGCGAACGGGGCCAAGCTCAAGATGGTGGCGGTCAATTACGAAAAGGCGCCTTACGCCATCTTCAGCCTTGCCAACGGCGCCAATGTCACCAAGGCCAAACAGCTCGAAGGGCTGACGCTGGGCAGCGGTGCCGGCAGCTTCACGCCGAAGATCATCCGCGGCTTCATGGTGCAGCACGGCCTCGATCCCAAGACGCTGAAGATCAGCAATGTCGCGCCGTCTGCGCGGGCGAGTGCGCTCTTGTCGGGACAGGTGCCGTCGATCGAGTTTTTCGTCATGGCCAAACCCGGCCTGGAGGCTGCCGCCAAGGCCAAGGGCACCAAGCTGCGCACTTATCTGCTGGCCGACCACGGACTCAAGCTCTACTCCAATGGCATCGTGACGACCGAAGACTATCTAGCCAAGCATCCTGACATCGTGAAGCGCTTCGTGCGGGCAAGCCTGCAGGGCTGGCAATTCGCGCTGCGCAACCCGAAGAAGGCGGCCGAGGATCAGATCAAATTCGTGCCGAGCCTCAATGTCGCCAAGAGCGTGGCGGAGCTTGCGGTGGTGAAGAACCTTGCGGTTACGGCGGAAGTAAAGAAACATGGACTGGGCTGGTTCGATCCGGCCGAGATGAAGGCGAGCCTCGATTTCGTGACCAAATATGTCGGCATCAGCGGCAAGCCCCCGGCCGCCAGCGACCTCTACGCGACCGGTTATCTGCCGTCACCGCCGATCAAGCCTTGATGTGGACGCAACACAGCGGATGAACTTTCACGACGGCGCGCGGGGGCGGATGGCCATGCAGTCTGCCCCCGAGCCTTTTGGCAAATTCCGCAACGTCCGCCAGTCCTTCCGGCGGCCGGGCCAGGCCGAGCTGGTCGCGATCGACGATATATCCTTCGACCTCACGGCGGGTACGCTGGTCAGCCTGCTCGGGCCCAGCGGCTGCGGCAAGACCACCTTTCTGAAGATTGTCGGCGGCCTCATCCGTGCCAGCGGCGGCACAGTGCGCATCGGCGGCACCGACGTCACCGCGCCGCATGACGACTTCGGCATGGCTTTTCAGCAGCCGAATTTGATGCCCTGGCGCACTGTTCTTAAGAACGTGCTATTTCCCATGGAGCTGCGGCGCGAAACCGGACCGAAGGTCAGACAGCGCGCCGTCGATCTGTTGAAGCTGGTCGGACTGGCGGGATTCGAGGACTCCTATCCCTCGCAGCTTTCGGGCGGCATGCAGCAGCGGGTGGCGCTCTGCCGCGCGTTAGTGCACGAGCCGAAGCTGTTGCTGATGGATGAGCCGTTCGGCGCGCTCGACGAACTGACGCGCATGGAGATGCAGGACTTGCTGTTGGATATCCGCGCCAAGACCAACGCCACTA
>JARRNI010000452.1:0-1095 GCA_037385125.1 Pseudolabrys sp. | reverse complement strand
CCGACACGGTTGTCGTTTTCTCCAAGCGTCCGGCGGTGATCGCCGACTATTTGGAGGTTGCGCTGCCTTATCCACGCAGCGCGGAAGTCCGCTATTCCACCGCGTTCACCGAGCTCGAGCACCGCGCGAGCCGCGCCCTGGGAATCACGCGATGAATGCGGCCAAGGCGCACCGTCTCATCTATCCTCTGATCGGCTTCGCGCTGATTCTGGCACTGTGGCAGGCCTATGTGGACCTGTTCCATGTTAGCCAAATCGTGCTGCCGAGCCCCGCTGCCATCCTGCAGGCCTCCTGGCAGCGCTACGATCTGCTCCTCAATGAGACCTGGCCGACTTTTCTCGAGAGCGTCTATGGCTTTGCGCTGGCGCTGGCCATCGGCATTCCGTTGGCTGTGTGCGTGGCCAATTCGCGCATCCTCAATCTCTCGCTCTATCCGATCCTCGTTGCGACACAGTCGGTGCCCAAGGTAGCGGTAGCACCGATCGTTCTGGTCTGGTTCGGGATCGGCATGCAGTCGAAACTTGCGATCGCGTTCCTCGTCGCCTTCTTCCCGGTGGTGGTGGATACTGCGACGGGCTTGCGGGCGACGCCGCCCGGCCTTATCGAACTCGGGCGCTCGTTGCGGGCGTCGCGCTGGCAGATGTTCTGGAAGGTCCAGTTTCCAGCGGCTCTTCCCTTCGTCTTTTCCGGCGCCAAGGTCGCGGTCACGCTGGCGGTGATTGGCGCAGTGATCGGCGAGTTTGTTGGTTCGGTGAACGGCCTGGGGAATCTGTTATTATCCGCCAACTCGCAACTCGATGGGCCGTTGGCCTGGGCCGCGCTTGTCTGGCTGAGCGTCCTGGGAATTTTGCTGTTCATCGGCGTCGTGGTCGCCGAAAAACTAATCCTGCCTTGGGCCGAGGCCGGCCACCATTGAGGTGCCTGTCCTTTCCGAAAATTCCATCCGACCTGGATTCGCGTGCCCAGGCAGAATCGCCGCATCATGAAACGCGATGTTCGCGATCTTCTATGCCCTTGGAACGGTCGTCGCCGACCTGCTCAAGTCGCGCGCCCGACTTGAAGCCGAGATATTGCTTCTTCGGCATCAGTTGAACG
>JARRNI010000451.1:0-4324 GCA_037385125.1 Pseudolabrys sp. | reverse complement strand
GGGATCGGTGAAGTCGTCGGCCGGTACATAGACCGCCTCGATGGCGGTCACCGATACGCCGGCCACGGAAGCGATACGCTCGTGGAGGGCGGCCACTTCGCTTGCCAGCGTCGGCTGATAGCCGACCCGCGAGGGCAGGCGGCCGAGCAGGCCGGACACTTCGCTGCCGGCTTGCACGAAGCGGAACACGTTGTCCATCAGCAAGAGGACGTTCTGCTGCTTCTGGTCGCGGAAATATTCGGCGACCGTCAGCGCGGTCAGTCCCACCCGCCAGCGCGCGCCGGGCGGCTCGTTCATCTGACCGTAGACCAGCACGCTGCGGTCGAGCACGCCGGAGCGCCGCATTTCGGTCAACAGCTCGTGGCCCTCGCGCGAGCGCTCGCCGACGCCGGCGAACACCGAGATGCCCTGGTAGCTTTTGACCATTGCGTGGATGAGCTCCATGACCACGACGGTCTTGCCGACCCCGGCGCCGCCGAACATGGCGGCCTTGCCGCCCTGGCCGAGCGGCGCCAGCAGATCGATCACTTTGATGCCGGTCTCGAACAGCGTGGTGGCGGGGCTGCGCTCTTCCAGCGGCGGTGCCGCGCGGTGAATGGGCGAGGTCGGCATGCCGGCCGGTAGCGGCGGGCCGTTGTCGCGCACATGGCCGGTGACATCGAGCAGGCGGCCGAGCACGCCGTCGCCCACCGGCACGGTGATTGGGCCGCCGGTTGCGCGTACCCGCACGCCGCGCTTGAGGCCGGCGGTCGACTGCAGCGCCACGCCGCGTACGGTGTGCTCGTCGAGATGGGCCTGCACCTCGACGGTGAGTGGGTTCGGCCGGTCCCATTCGACGATCAGCGCCTCGTCGATGCGCGGCAGCGCGACGTCTTCGAACGCGACGTCGATCACGGCGCCGCGCACCGCCAGAACCGATCCCCTTGGCTGCGCCGCTTGTGTCATCACCCGTGGCCTTGTCTTTGCGCGCCTTGCCCCCGCGATCGCGGGCGAGAATACCTAATTACGCCAGCGCTTTTGAGGCCACCGCCTTGATCTGAAACAAGGTGGCCCGATGGGGGGCGACCTGAGCGCCGCCGCGCCTGAAGCGCGTTAACCCTGCGCTCGGTTCGATTGCATTTTAATCATTGTCTTCAGAGTTAAAATACCGCCAGCGGTTACAACCCTGTCTGCAAGGGACGAAATGGCATTCACCGAGGTGGATCAAGCCGCGCCGCACGGCGCCGCCGTGTCCATGACAGGCGTTTCGGCAAAGCTGCGTGGTCTGATGCGGACATCGCATCCCGACCGCCATTTCTCCGTTACGATCGGGCGAAGGCGGGAGGCCGAGCGACATGAAAATCCTGCACGTGCTGCGCGCCCCGGTCGGCGGCGTGCTTCGCCACGTTGTCGATCTCGCCAATGGGCAGATCGCGCGCGGCCATGAGGTCGGCGTGATTGCCGACAGCCAGACCGGCCACGCGCTTTCCGAACGGACGCTCGCTGCGCTCGAGCCCAAGCTCGCACTTGGGCTTTCACGCTACCCGATCGCCCGCCAGCCCGGGCCGAGCGATCTCGCCGCGGTATGGCACGTGACCCGCCGCATCCGTGCCAGCGGTGCGGAAGTCGTGCACGGCCACGGCGCCAAGGGCGGCGCGCTGGCGCGGCTGGCGCCGGCGCGGCGCGGGCTGCTGCGCGCCTACATCCCACACGGCGGCAGCTTGCATGACGCCGTCGGCAGCCGGCTGCACATCCTGATGGAGCGCGCGCTGAAAGGGCGCGCCCAGCTCTATTTCTTCGAAAGCGACTACAGTCGGAGAGTCCATCTTCGCAAGATTGGCCGTCCCGCTGGCGCCGTGCGCGTGGTGCACAACGGGCTGCGGCCGGAGGAATTCGCGCCGGTCGCGCCTGCTGCGGACGCGAGCGACATCGTCTATCTCGGCGAGATGCGCATGTTGAAGGGCGTCGACGTGCTGATAGAGGCGCTCGCGCAGCTCAACGCGCGTGGCCGCCGGCTGACCGCGACATTGGTCGGCGATGGGCCGGACGCCGCGCAGTTCCGTGAACAGGCCGAGCGGCTCGGGCTTGCCGGCCAGGTAGCGTTCCGCAACGTCATGCCGGCGCGCCAGGCGTTCGCGCTCGGACGCGTCGTGGCGGTGCCCTCGCGCGCGGAGGCGCTGCCCTATGTGGTGCTGGAGGCAGCGGCAGCGGGCAAGCCGCTGGTCGCCACGGATGTCGGCGGCATCCCGGAAATATTCGGCGCGCATGCCGATCGTCTGGTGCCGCCCGCTGACGCCGGTGCCCTGGCCGCGGCCCTCGTCGATGCGCTCGATCGCCGGGACGATGCGGCCAGGACGGCGCAGGCGCTGCGCGCGCGGCTGCAAGAGGCGTTTTCCGTCGATGCGATGGTGGAGGCGGTGCTCAAAGCCTATCAGGATGCGCGCGCCGGTCTTCGCCGGGGGGCGGAGGTCAAAGACGCTCCGGTGCCCCACGCCGCGTCTTGAGGCCGGCTGCGGCGAAACCTGCTAGCCAAACCGGTCGGCGCTGCGCATGATCGTGAGCCCCAGAATCTGGGCGCGCGGGACCATCGAAGCCAGCTCGACATATTCGTCCGGCATATGCGCCCGCGAGCCGATCGGTCCTACGGCGCAGAGCGTCGGCGCGCCGGCGGCGGCGGAGAATCCGGCGTCCGAGCAGCCGCCAGTGAAGATCCCGGTGATTGTCGATCCGAGCGCGCGCCCGCAGCCGGCATAGAGCTCGAACAGGCGCTTGCTGTCCGCGGTCTGCACCAGCGGCAGGAATTCGGCGTAAGTTTCCAGCTTCGCGCTGGTACCCGGGATGGTGGAGTGCGCCATGATCGCTTCGATCTGGTCGAGCATGGTGGCGCGGTCCTCCGGCGCGATATAACGCAGATCGATTTCGCCGCCGGCCGAGGGGGCGACCGTGTTCACCGTCTGGCCGCCGCGCACGATCCCGACATTCACCGTGATCCCTTTTGCGAGGTCGGTTAGCGCATGCAGGGCCTCGATCTTGTGCGCCATTTCGCCGATGGCGCTGGCGCCCTCTTCGAAATTCGCCCCGGCATGGGCCGCCTTGCCGGAGACCTCGAAACGCATGAAGACGCCGGCCTTGCGGCCGGTCACAACGGCATCGTTCGGGCGGCCCGGCTCTGCGTTGAGAACCAGGCGGGCGCGGCGCGCCTCCGTTTCAATGATGGTGCGCGAGGATGGCGAGCCGATCTCCTCGTCGGCGGTGAACAGCGCCACCAGCGGCGCCGGCGCTGCGTCGAACCGCTGCATCGCGGCGGCGACGAAGCTGTTCATTACCAGGCCGGCCTTCATGTCGGCGACGCCGGGCCCATAGCCGCGGCTGCCTTCGCTTCGGAAGGGGCGGCGCGTGGCCTCGCCGTCGGGGAACACCGTGTCGCGGTGCCCCATCAGCAGGATGTTGCGCTCATCGGGCGAGCCGACCGACGCGCGGATGGCGTTGCCGAATCTCTCGTTCGGGATCGTCTCGTAGTGGACGGTGTGCTGGTCGAGAAAACGGCAGATCGCGTCGCCGACACGGTCGACGCCGGCCTTGTTGTAGGAGCCGCTGTCGATGTTGACCAAAGTCGCCAGCAGCGCCTGCATGACGTCGCCTTGCGCGGCGAGCCAGTCGAGCACGGCGCGTTCTTTTGCCGTTATGTCGTTCATGAGCCTGCCAGACGTTGCTCGGCCTCGCGCGCGGCGTCTTCCATGGTGGTGAATGCCGCACCCTCTTTGACCAGACTGTCCACCAATTCCTCCAGCGCCAGCATGCGGTAGCCGCGCCCGATCACGTAAGGGTGCATGGTGTAGGTGAGCACGCCCCAGCCGACCGTCTTCTTCATGTAGAGGAACTCGTCCAGCCAATTCTGCATGACCGCGCGCGCCGACTGCAAGCCGGGCAAAAAGGCCGCGGCGGTGCGGACGAATTCGAAATGCGGATAATCGTCGAGCGACCAGCTGATCGGCATCTCGACCAGCGTGGTCTCTTCGCCGAAGCGGAACGGCTCGCCGAGCCTTGCCGCGTCGCTGCGGCGCGCCCGGTAGGGTCGATAGTCGGCGCCCATGAGGCTGGAATCGTAGTGGAAGCCATGAGCAAGCAAGAGATCGATGGTGTGTTCGCTCAGATCCCAGGATGGCGAGCGATAGCCACGCGCCTTGCGTCCGCTAAGGCGCGCGATGGCGTCGTTGGCGCGCACCAGGTCGGCTTCCTCCTGCTCGCGGCTCTGCGTCGCCGGCGGGATATGCGCCCAGCTATGGTGCGCGACCTCGTGCCCGTCCGCAACCACCGCTTCGCATTCCCGCGGCCAGCTCTCGAT
>JARRNI010000450.1:0-7390 GCA_037385125.1 Pseudolabrys sp. | reverse complement strand
GATTCGCCGACCACGGCGATCGTTTCGCCCTCGTTCACGTCATAGGAAATGCCGTCGACGGCCCTGACCACGCCGCCCGACGTGTAGAACTGCGTATAGAGATTCTCGATCTCGAGAAGTTTCGCCACCGTCGCCCCATCCACCCAAGCAGTCCTTGCTGGCTGCTTCGACTTGCAAGGCCGGCACCAACCGATCTGGGGCCGGTCAAGCTCGCCCATCCCCCGTCAAAGGATGCCAGCGAACCGGCAATAGTTTGCATATAAAAACTCCGGTTATTCAAGCCGGTTATCCCAAGATTCGGCAAAGCCCCAAGAATAGGAACGGCACGACGCAGGCTTGACCGGTGCGACTTCGTCAGCCGTGCGTCAGGCCGGCCCGGGCTGCCTTGTGCGTCGCAGCAATTGATGCCCAAAATCCGTATCGAAGCCGCGCACCGCTCTCAGCGCGAATTCAGCGTTTGCTCGGCCGCCGTCCGGCCAGCCCGCCGGCCGAGCACCGTCGCGGTTAATAGGCCATTGCCCGACAGATACCCCGCCGCCGTTTCGCCCGACACGCCGGCCGCCGCGCCACCTGCCGCGTACAGATTGGGAAATGGCGTGCCGTCCTTGCGCTTGACCCGAGCGTTGGCATCGATCGCCAATCCGCCCTGGGTGTGAAACAGCGCGCCGGTCACCTTGACCGCGTGCAAGGGCGGCGCCCAGCGCTGCTCCGGGGCGAATAGGCGGCCGAAGCGGCCGCGTGCGCGCTGCCCTTTCAGGCGCTCGACGTCGTTCCATTCGGCGGCGAATTTCGCCGCCGGCACATGCATCGCCTGGGCGAGCTGGGCAATGGTCGACGCCGTCAGCACGGCGCCGGCACGCTCGGCATTGCGGAAGTCCTCGAACTGCCGCGCCACCTCGGCGATGCGCGCATCGAACACGTCCCAGGCGATGCCGCCGGGCTGGCGCAGCACGTCGGCGGCGGCTTCCGAATAGCCGCGCGACTCATTGCAGAACCGGCGGCCTTGTGCGTTGACCTGGATGCCGCCCTGCATGATCACCGCCCAGGAGATCAGGATGTTGTGCGGCGTCGCCACCGAGCCGTGGCCCTGATAGGCGCCGAGATGCGCGAGCTGCGCGCCGAGCGCCTCACCCCAGAGGACGGCGTCGCCGCGATTGCCGGGATGGCCGAAATAGAGCGCGTGCGCCATCTCCGGAATGAAGCGGGCGACCAGCGCGGGATTGCCGCCATAACCGTTGCAGGCAAGCACCAGCACTTCGCAGCCGAAGCGCTCGCGCGCGCCGTCGCCGCGCAGCACTTCGATGCCGCGGATGCAGCCGTCCGCATCCGCCATCAGCCGCTCGGCAACGCGTTCGGTCAGAATGACGACGTCGCTCGCTTCGGCCGCGTTGCGCAGACGATCGATCAGCTCCTGGCCTGTGCGGCTCGGCAGCCTATGCATGCGCAGCGCGGAATGGCCGGGATAATTGAAATTGTCGACCACGTCGAAGGGTAACCGAAAGCGGTCCGCCAGCCATTCGACCAGAGGCCCCGCGCCTTGCGCCACCGCATCCACCACAACTGGATCGGCTTCATCGTGCGCCTTGCGTTGGATATCGCAGGCGAATAGCTGCGGGCTGTCGCTTATACCCTTGGCGCGCTGGAAGCGCGTGCCGGCGGCGGGAATGAGCCCGGCCGAAAGCGCTGTCGATCCGGAGGGCATGGCATCGCGTTCGATCACGACCGGTTCGATACCCGCCTCCTTGGCGGCCAGAGCGGCGCAAAGCCCGGCGGCGCCGGCGCCGACGACCAACAGCGGCACCGTCGTGTCGAATGTCACGTCAGGCGCCGCAATGACACCGCTCATGACGCGGCGATTTCTTGCATGATGTCAGCGACAGTCGCGATTCTGGCAACCGGGCGCAGGCCGTCGATCGCCGCCTGATGCACCTCAGGCGAGAACGCGGCGCAGCCGTCCGTCAGCACGGTGCAGTCGAACTCGCGCACATGGGCATCCCGCACGGTCGAGGCCACGCCGCCATTGGTGACGATGCCGCCGACGATGAGCTTTTTGACGCCGCACTTGCGCAACACCCATTCCAGCCGCGTCATATAGAAGGCCGAATAGGCGATCTTCTCCACCGTCACGTCGGCCGGCGCCAACTCATCGACGAGCTGCTGGCCCCAGGCGCCGGGCGCGAAGTTGCCTTTGCCGAGGAAAGGCCGCAGCTTCTTGAGGTGCGGCGAAATGATCGGCTCAGCCCCGCGGCCCGGCACCAGGGTGAACAGGGTGGCGGCGACAAGCCTGCCCCTGGCGCGGAAGGCTTGCGTGAGCGGCTTTAGCCGCGCCGGCAGCGCCGCGATGTCAGAGTTTGCCTGCCCGCCGCGCGCATAGGCGCCGTCGGGATGTATGAAGTCGTTCTGCAAATCGACCAGCAGCAGCGCGGTGAAGCCAAGCGTCATGCGCAGGGCTCCACGATGATATTGCCGAATTCATCGACGCGGCCGCGCAGGCCATGATCGATGAACACGGTCGCATCCGGCTGTTCCAGCACCGCCGGCGCCTCGATCAGCGCGCCCTGCGGAAGATCGAGCCGCGACCAGACCTGCGTGTCGTGCCAGGCGCCGTCGATAAAAACCGGGCGCGAGCCCTTGGCCGCCTTGTCCAACGACGCCTCGGGTCCCGGCCCGAAGGCCGACAGGTCGAAATGCGGGCGGCGGCCGATCGCCGCCGTGCGCAGCGACACGATGCGCACCGGAATGCCCGGCAGCAGACGGCCGAAGGCGGCGGCATAGGCGCGATCGAACGCCGCGCGCACGATCTGTTCGCTCACGCCGGTGCCGCTTTCGGCAAAGGTGACCGGCAGCGGCACCGCCACGGTATGCGTCTGGCCGAGATAGTGCATGTCGAGCTCGAACAGCACGTCGATGCGCTCGACCGCGATGCAGGCCGCCTCCACCACCGCTTTCGCTTCCCTGCCCGCCACCACCATGCGCGCATCGAGCGCGGCGGCGTCGAGCCCGTCGGCCATGAGGTTGACGGTCTGCACCTGGTCGTGGCGCAGGTCGGCGATGACGCAGGTCGGCGATGACGCAGCCGAGCGCCGAGGTGACGCCGGGAAAGCGCGGCACCACCGCGCATTTGAGCCCGATCTCCTTGATCATGGCCGAGACGTGCAGCGCGCCGCCGCCGCCGAAGGGCATGGCGGCGAACTTCGCCGGATCATGCCCGCGCTCGATCGACACCAGGCGGACGGCGCCGGCCATGCGCGCGTCGGCAACGCGCACGATGGCTTCGGCCGCCGGCATCAAGTCGAGCTTGAGCGGCTTGCCCACGTGTTCGAGGATCGCGCGCTTTGCAGCCTCGACATCGAGCGCGGCGAGCTTGCCGCCGATCGGCCGCGCCGCATTAATGCGGCCGAGCACCACATGCGCGTCGGTCAGCGTCGGCCGCTCGTTGCCATGGCCGTAGCAGGCCGGCCCCGGTACCGAGCCGGCGCTTTCCGGGCCCACCTGCAGCAGGCTGCCCCGGTCGACCGAGGCGATGGAGCCGCCGCCGGCGCCGATGGTGGTGATCTCGATCATCGGCGTGCGGATGACCAGACCGAAGTCGATCACGCTCTGGGCGGCGAGCGCGGGCTTGCCGTCCGCCACCACCGACACGTCGAACGAGGTGCCGCCGAGATCGCAGGTGATGATGTTGTCCTGCCCGCAGGCGCGTGCGAGGGCCGCGGCCGCGATCACGCCGGCCGCTGGTCCTGACAGCGCCGTGCGCACCGGCAGCCGGCGCGCGGTCGCCGTCGACATCACGCCGCCGTTCGACTGCACGATATGGAAGGTGCCGTAGAAAGAGTTCTGCGCCAGCGCACCCTCGAGCTTGGCCAGATAGTCGCCGACCACCGGCTGCAGATAGGCGTTGAGCGCCGTGGTGGAGGCGCGCTCGAACTCGCGGATTTCCGGCAAGACCTGATGCGAAGCCGAGACGTGCTCGTTCGGCCAGACGACGCGGGCCGCGGCGAGCGCGCGCCGCTCGTTCTCATGGTTGGCGTAGGCGTTGATGAAGATGATGGCGAGCGCCTCGGCGCCGTTGGCGCGCAAAGCTTCCGCCGCCGTGCGCACCGCGGCTTTGTCGACAGCGCTGCGGATGCTGCCGTCGGCCAGCGTGCGCTCGTCGACCTCCATGCGCATGTCGCGGTCGGCGATGGGCAGGAACTCGCCCCACAGGCCCCAGGTCTTGCGACGGTCGCGCCGGCGCATTTCCAGCACGTCGCGGAAGCCGCGCGTGGTGATGACGCCGATGCGCGGGCCCCGCCGCTCCAGCAGCGTGTTCGTGCCGACCGTGGTGCCGTGCACGATCGAGCCGAAATCCGCGACGGTGCCGATGGCGTTCAGCCCCTGCATGAAGCCGGCCGACTCGTTGCCGCGCTCGGACGGCACCTTGGCGGTGCGGAAGCGGCGCGCTTCTGCGTCGAACAGAAACAGGTCGGTGAAAGTGCCGCCGACGTCGACTCCGACCAGTGGCTTAGCCGCGCTCATGCCGGCGCCCCGCGGCGCAACTGTGCGGTGGCGGCCTCGTCAACTGCGCCGTCATCGCGCAGCGCCACGCCGTAATCGTGTTGCGCGGCCTCGCGCGAGACGTAGCCAAGCCGTACATCGCGCGCGACCTGCGCCGGCTCCCGCGTGAAGGGATCGCCGAAACCGCCGCCGCCCGGCGTCTCCAGCCTCAAGCGCTGACCCTGGCGGATGCGCACATCGGTGATCTTGGAAACGAGCGGCGGCGTACGCTCGCTCTCATCGGTATCGAAATAGAACCGGTTGAGCGCGGCCGGCTTGCCGCCGTTGACGCCGAAGGGCGGATATTTGCCGCGCTCGCCCAAGAGGAACACGTCGGTGTCACCTACGTTCAGCGCCTCGATCTCGTAGATGGCGCCGAGCCCGCCGCGGTGGCGACCGGGACCAGCAGAATCGGTGCGCAGCGCCCACTGGGTGAACAGCACCGGATAAAGCGACTCCAGGATTTCCGCCGGCGGAATGGTGGCGGTCGAGATCGGGTTGTTGCCGTGGTTGAGGCCGTCGCCCTCCGGATTGCCGCCGAGGCCGCCGCCGAAGAAGCAGAACATCACCCAGCGCCTGGCATCCTTGCGCCAGCCGGCGAGCGACAGCGCGTTGATGGTGGCGAACGGCCCGCCATTAGCGCGCTCGGGCGCGGCTTTCGCGAAGGCGCCGAATACCGTGTCGATCACCCGCAGGATGGTCTCGGTATAGCCGCCGACCGGCTTGGGCGCGGACACACCGAGCAGCGTGGTGTCGGGAATGACGAACTCGATCGGCGCCAGACAGCCGGCATTGGCCGGCACGTCGATGAACAGGTGCTTGAGCGCAACATAGCAGCAGGCGACCGCGGTCGAGCGCGCGATATTGAGCGGGCCCTGGCACGGCGGCGAGGAACGCGAGAAGTCGAGTCGCATGCGGTCGCCGGCAATGGTCAGATCGAGCGCGATGCGCAGCGGTTCGTCGGTCACGCCGTCATTGTCGAGGAAGTCGTCATACGAATAGGTGCCGTCCGGCAGCGACTCGATATTAGCGCGCATCAGCGCCTCAGCGCGAGCCGAAAGCGCGCTCATGGCGGCGGCAACCGTCTCGTCGCCGTATTCGTCGAGCAGCGCATGCACGCGCTGCTCGCCCAGCCCGAGCGCGTTGAGCTGGCCGTTGAGATCGCCCCAATTCGACTGCGGCACGCGCGAATTGGCGGCGAGGATATCGGCGATGTCCTGCCGGAACACGCCGCCCTCCACCAGCTTCACCGGCGGCACGCGGAAACCTTCCTGGAAGCTCTCGGTCGCCTTTGCGTTGAAATTCCCCGGCACATTGCCGCCGACGTCGAGCCAATGGCCGACCGAGGCGAGCCAGGCGAACACCTTGCCCTTGCGCATCACCGGCCGCACCAGACGGAAATCGTTGAGATGGGTGCCGCCATCATAAGGATCGTTGAACAGATAGGTGTCGCCCTCCTGCAACCCGCCCTGCTCCTTGACCTTTTCGATCACCGCCTTGACCGCGAAGGCCATCGCGCCGACGAAGATCGGCAGGCCGGAGGTGCCCTGCACCAGCGTGGCGCCGGTCTCGGCATGGTAGAGTCCGTGGCATGCGTCGTGCGCCTCGGCGATGATCGGATTGAAAGCCGAGCGATAGAGCGTCGCGTCCATCTCGTCGGCGATCTGCACCAGGCGACCGTTGAGCACGGCGAGCGTAACCGGATCGAGCGCGCGCATCAGCGCTGCCCCGATTTGCGGCCGGGCGCCGGCTCGAGCCCGGCGTACTGTTTGCCGCGTTCGAGCGTCTCGGGCGTGCCGATCAGGCGGTTGAGCGCCTCGAATTCGAACATGCGCGGACGGAAGGCCTCGGTCGAGCCTTGCGTTTTGAGCAAGCCGTAAAATTCCTCCGCCGTCCTGGCGAGGACGCGGACGATGGCGCCGGGGAAGATGACGAAGGCGAAGCCGAGCGCCTCCAGCTCGCTCGCCGGCAGCACCGGCGTCTTGCCGCCTTCCACCATGTTGGCCATCAGCGGCGTTGTCTTGCCCATCAGCGCGGCGATGCGGCCGAGTTCGGCGCGCTCGCGGGGCGCCTCGATGAACAGCATGTCGGCGCCGACCTCGCGATAGAGCGCAGCGCGGGCGACGGCACGGTCGAAGCCTTCCACGGCTACCGCGTCGGTCCGCGCGATGATCAGCGTGCCGTCGGAGCGGCGCGCATCGACCGCCGCTTTGATCTTACCGACCATCTCCTGCGCCGAAACAAGCGCCTTGTCGTCGAGATGGCCGCAACGTTTGGGAAAATCCTGGTCCTCGAGTTGGATCGCGCTGGCGCCGGCGCGCTCCATGAGGCGTACCGTGCGCTCGACATTGAGCGCGTTGCCATAGCCGGTGTCGGCATCGACCACGAGATGCGCGGCCACGCGGTCGCGGATCAGCCCGACGGTGTCTATCACCTCACTCATGCTGACGAGCCCGATGTCCGGCCGGCCGAGCCGCGTATAGGCGATGGCCGCGCCGGAGACATAAAGGGCCTCGAAGCCCACCCGCTCGGCGATCAGTGCGGTGAGCGGATCGTAGACTCCGGGCGCGATCAGGATCGGCGGGCGCGCCAGGCGCTGGCGTAGCGTGTCGGTCATCAGTCACAGCCCCAAGTAAGTGCGTTTGAGCGCGGGATCGGCGGCGATCTCGGCGGCGCTGCCGGACATGACGAACTGGCCCTCGGCAAGGATGTAGGCGCGGTCGGCGACCTCCAGGCTCTGCACCACGTTCTGCTCGACCAGCAGCACCGAGACGCCGTCCGCGTGGATGCGCTTGACCAGCGCCAACAATTCCTCGACCAGCAGCGGCGACAACCCGAGGGAGGGCTCGTCGAGGAT
>JARRNI010000449.1:0-4332 GCA_037385125.1 Pseudolabrys sp. | reverse complement strand
TCGATTCGCTCGGCAACATCGCCAGGCGCCTGGTCGAACTCAAATCGGCGCGCGCCGCGCTGGTTATCGATTTCGCCTCCCGTTTGTCGGCAAGCCCCCAGGCCCCCGATTCGCTCGATCTCAAGTTTTTCACCGTAATGGAAAAGCTCTCGCTCGGCGCTGCGCCCATCGGCAGGGAGGACGGCGGCCAACAGGAGCCGGCGCTGTTCAACCCGATCTTCTGGTTGCTGAACCGGGCGCACGACATGCCCTCCTGGTTCTCACTGGACAGCGACCGCATCGCGTTGCTCGCGCGCTGGCAGCGTATCCCGCTGATGGACGTCGAGGACGCGGTACGCTGTTTCAAGATCGGCGCCACGGACAACCCGTGGCGCAAGGAATATCTGCGCGAGAAGATCCGCAACGCCAGGCCTTACATCGAGGATCGCGTCAAAGGCCAGCACCAGGCGGTCACCAAGACGGTCGACATCTTGATGCGCTCGGTCATGGGTCTCACCGGCGCCCATGCACGCTCGCTCGGCGGCCGGCCGCGCGGCGTGCTGTTCTTCGCCGGGCCGACCGGCGTGGGCAAGACCGAGCTTGCCAAAACGCTGACGCAACTGTTGTTCGGCGACGAGCGCGCCTACATTCGCTTCGATATGAGCGAGTTCGCCGAAGAGCATGCCGCAACACGGCTGCTCGGCGCGCCGCCCGGCTATATCGGCTATGCCAGCGGCGGCGAACTGACGAATGCCGTGCGCCAGCGCCCCTTCAGCGTCATTCTGTTCGATGAGATCGAGAAATGTCATCCGCGCGTGTTGGACAAGTTTCTCCAGATTCTCGAGGACGGGCGTCTCACCGATGGACAGGGCGCCACCGCCTATTTCACCGAGTCGGTGATCATCTTCACTTCCAACCTGGGCATTCATACCAGGGATGGAAGCGGACATCGGATCCAGAACGTGAAGCCCGGCGATCCGTATGATGTCGTCGAATCGACAATCCGCCACGCCATCGAGGAGCACTTCAAGTACCAGCTCATGCGCCCGGAGCTATTGAACCGCATCGGGGACAATATCGTCGTATTCAACTATATCGTTCCCGAGGTCGCGCGCGAAATCCTCGATGGAATGCTCGCGAACATCGCCAAGAAGGTTCTCGACGAGCACAAGCTTCGCCTAGAGATCGCGCCCGAAGCACGACGGCGTATTTTCGATTTGTGCACACCCGACCTTTCCAACGGCGGTCGCGGCATCGGCAACGCGCTGGAATCGGTTCTGGTCAATCCGCTGGCCCGCGCGCTTTTCGAGACCAACCTCGACGGCCGAAGTCAAATTCTAGTGACTGACGTGTCCGAGCAGGACCGCGTCTACAGCGTGAGGCTCGCTTGATCGTGTCGGGGCGACTGCACGGAAAGACCGCGCTGATCAGCGGCGGCAATCGGGGGATCGGCCGGGCGATCGCCCAGGCCTACGCCGCCGAGGGCGCCGACTTGGTCTTGACCGCGCGCGATACGGAGTTGCTCGCTTCCGTCGCCGAGGCCTTGCGCGAGGCTCACGGCATTCGCTGTGTCACCTTCAGTTGCGACGTGACGGACGAACCGGCCGTGCAGGCGATGGTGGAGAAGGCCGAAGCGGATGCGCCGATCGACGTACTGGTGAACAACGCCGGCGTTTACAGCGCAGGCCGCTTCCTCGATCTCAGCAGCGACGACTTCAGGCGCATATTCGAAGTGAACTTCTACGGCCTCTTGCATCTCACGCAAGCCGTGCTGCCGATGATGATCCGCCGCAAGGCTGGAAGAGTGATCAACATCGCCTCAACCGCCGGTAAGTGGGGCGCGCCGCACCAGAGTGCTTACAATGCGTCGAAGCATGCCGTCGTCGGACTGACACGCTGCGTCGCGCTCGAGACCGCCGAGCACAATGTGCTCGTCAATGCGATCTGCCCGTGGTTCGTCGAAACGGACATGATGCAGAGCTTTGTGAAGGGGCGATCGGAAGCAGCGGGCGTGGCATCGGAAACGCTGGTCGAGAGGTGGAAGAGCTCTGCGCCACTGAAGCGGTTCCTTCGTTCTGAGGAAGTCGCGCCGCTGGCCGTTTTCCTCGCTGCGGACGAATCGAGCTACGTCACAGGTCAGGCGTGGGCTGTCGACGGTGGCTTCACCATGATCTGATCGGCAACAATAAAATGTATACCAGGGAGAAAACGCATGAAGCCCAACCTGACTTCGCCCGGCAAGGTGATCATCACGGTCGCGCCGACCGGTGGGCTTCACGGCAAGGAGGCTAATCCGGCGCTTCCCGAGCAGCCGGCGGAAATCGTTCAGGCGTTTCGCGACTGCTATAACGCCGGCGCGGCGATTGCGCATATTCACGTTCGCGACAAGCAAGGGATCACCACCTCTGACCTCAACGTTTATTCGGAAGTGCTCGAGGGCATCCGGTCGAACTGCCCGACCATGATCACGCAGGTCGGCAATGGCATCGGCTTGCGCTACGAGCACGGCCCCGGAAGGCCGGCGGTCGGCTTCAGCCAGGAAGAGCGCATGGCCTTGCTCGACCTCGATCCCCGGCCCGACATGCTGACCGTCAACATGGGCACTTTCCACTTCGACCATAAAGGCAACGAGTTCCTGTTCAACAATTCAAAGGGATGGAATACCGAATTCATCAACGGCTGCAAGGAACGCGGCATCCACAACGAGCTCGAAGTCTACGATCTCAGCCATATCGCCAATACCTTGGCCCTTGTAGAGAGAGGCGTTCTTTCTCCCCCGCTGCATTTCAGCTTCGTGCTGGGCATCACTGGCGGCATCCCGGCAACCGTCCCGAATCTTCTCGCCATGCTGGACGCGATACCCGAAGGATCGAGCTGGCAAGTCGTCTGTATCGGCCGCAATCAGCTCCCGATGTCCACCATGGTGCTCGCAATGGGTGGAAACATTCGCGTCGGCTTCGAGGACAACGTCTATTACAGCCACGGGGTTCTGGCGCTCAACAATGCGCAGCTCGTCGAGCGGGCCGTCCGCATCGCCCGGGATCTGGGACGCGAAATCGCGAGCCCCGAAGAGGCGCGCGAGATGATGCAGATGCACGCCGTTGCAACATCGGCACGGGCCGGTGCTCGTGCGGCGGCCGCTTCCGCAAGACTCTAACGACCGGATCGCTAACCGGAGCGCAGTCGGGGCCGCTGTGATCCGGACACAGAAAACAGGACCCAGCATCGGAGGAGGAAACTATGAAACTGCCACGACTGACTATAGCGGCTGCCGTCGGCGCGGGCGCCATCGCCCTCACCGCGGCTGCCTTTGCCCAAAGCAAGCTCACGGTCGTCCCGTCGCTGCAGTGCCCGATGGGCTGCGGCGTCGTGGTCTACAACGTGCAGCTCTCGAACATGATGGCGCGCAACGGCGCGAAGGTTTCGCTTGCGCCGCAGGAGACGCCCGGCTTCATGTACAACATCCGGTACATGGACGAGAAATACAACGGCCGCGCCAAGCATACGGCCTTCGGCACCGAGGACATGGTGCTGCAGCTCGGTGTGCACGGCGGCCAAGGCCTGATCAAGGACAGCCTTCCGAATCCGGTTAAGAACAAATTCCAGTTCCTGTGGGAGGTTGCCGCTACCGCGAACGGGCGTTTCTATGTAACCTTCGATCCGAAGATCAAGACGATCGCGGACATGAAGGGCAAGAAGGTCGACCTCGGGCTGCTGACGCAGAGCGATTGGGGTCTTTCCAGCCGCCTGGTGCTCGAGCAATACGGCATCAACAAAAAGAACACGCACATCAACTTCGTGACGCCCGCCGTCATGACGGATCAGCTGATCAACGGCACGGCCGACGTCGTCACATCCGTGGTTCTCGGCGATCCGGGGTCCGACAGTTGGCACTCGGGCGGCCTTCTGTTGAAGATCGGCGCGGCCGCAAAGGCTTCCGGCCGCAAGCTGCACTACATTTCCGTGAGCCAGAAAGCGATCGACGGCATCAACAAGAAGTACGGCACGACGCTGTTCACGAAGACGCTGAAGCCGGGAACCCTCCCGGGGCAGGAAGAGCCGGTCACGATCGGGCTCAATCGCGTGTATATGGCCGTGACTAAGCATTTCTCGCCGGAGACCGGCTACCAGTTGGTCAGGGAGATGATCCGCAACGGGCCCGCGCTGAGGAAGGAAGGTGGGCTGTGGGGTTTCTGGTCCAAGGAAGGCATGGTGGCCGGCCTTAACGCGTGCAACACAAACCCGGGCGCGATCAAGGCCTACAAGGAAGCTGGGGTGTGGGACCTGCGGACCAAGGGCGGACCGGTGGCGAAGATCCCGGGCTGCTCATAACAACCCGAAACCAGCGCCGCG
>JARRNI010000448.1:0-4343 GCA_037385125.1 Pseudolabrys sp. | reverse complement strand
ATCGTCTACGCCTTCATGCAGGCGGTCGGCATGGTCAACGATCATCTGGTGAGCTGTCACCGCCACGCGGCGGTGCAGAAGCTCGCCAAGCGCAAATGAGCAAGGAACGCAAAGCCGCGGCCGTCCCCGCCAAGGCGGGTGCGAAAAAAGTCGAGGTCCGCGCCTGGCAGCGCATGCTGTCGGGGCGGCGGCTCGATCTGCTCGACCCCTCCCCGCTCGACATCGAGCTCGAGGACATCGCGCACGGGCTGGCGCGCGTGGCGCGCTGGAACGGGCAGACCAAGGGCGCGCATATCTTTTCGGTGGCGCAGCACGTGCTGCTGGTGGAGGCGCTGGCGCGGGCGAAGGTGCCGCGGCTCGACGCCGCCGGGCGCCGCGCGGTGCTGCTGCACGACGCGCCGGAATACGTGATCGGCGACATGATCTCGCCGTTCAAAGCGGTGATCGGCGACAGCTACAAGGCGGTCGAGCGCCGCCTGCTCGCCGCGATCCATTTGCGCTTCGGCCTGCCGGCCAAGCTCCCGGAAAAGCTGACCGCGCTAATCAAGGCCGCCGACCGCAACGCGGCCTTCCTGGAGGCGACGCGGCTTGCCGGTTTTGCCGAGGACGAGGCGCGCAAGCTCTTCGGTCCGCCGCCGAAAGTCACCACCGCGCTCGAGCGCGATTATCTGACGCCCTGGCCGGCCAGCGCCGCCGAGAGCCGCTTCCGCGAGCGGCTGGAGCGGCTGATGCGCGCGTGAAGCCTTTTCACGGCCGCCCGCAGGTCATAGACATGACGCAAGAATCGCTGACAAGGACCGCAATGATCCACGTCTGCTCGCTCGCCCGCCTGCACGCGACCGTCGACAAAACCGGCGCGCGCCATATCGTGACTTTGCTGCGGCTGACCGACCGGGTGCAGCGGCCACGCCATATCGCGCCCGACAATCATCTCATCCTCAATGTCGACGACATCGCCGCACCCTTGGACGGCTACACCTGCCCCGGCGACGAGCACGTGGGACGGCTGATCGATTTCGTGACCACCTGGGACCGCGCGGCGCCCATGGTGGTGCACTGCTTCGCCGGCATCAGCCGCTCCACCGCCGGCGCCTATGTAGCGGCCTGCGCCCTCAACCCCGCGCGCGACGAGCACGAAATCGCGGCCGCCATCCGCCGCGCCTCGCCGACGGCTCAGCCCAATGCGCGCATCGTCTCCATCGCCGACCGTCTGCTCGGCCGCGACGGCCGCATGATCGGCGCGGTCGAAGCCATCGGCCCCGGCGCCGTCGCTCTTGAAGGCCAGCCGTTCCGGCTGGATATCGGATAAACCCCGGCAGCGGGCCATTCGATTCATGGAAGGGGAACGCCGATGACTGCCTTGCGATCCGCCACAGTCGCGGCTCTTGTGTTGTTCGCCTTCGTGAGCCGATCCGCGTTCGCGGCAGAGTTTCGATCCCTAACGGCAAAATGACCGCCGTGGTGACGGACAGCGGCCCCGATGACTGCGAAGCCCGCATCGCGTGGCGGACCGCTACCGGACGCATCGTCCTGCGAAAGATTTTCGTATCGAGGAGCCACGCAAACGGCTATTGCATTCAGTCGGCGGCCTAGACGCCCGATTCACAATTCTTCGTTTTCAATCTTTACAGTTCGGGCGGGCATTCCCCCTGGCATTTTCCCATGTGGTTTTTCTCGCGCCGCATGGCGAGCGTGGCGCCGCTGCAAAACTATATTGCCGACCCGGTGACGGACGCGAAACTCTCGGTGTCCGCGGCCGACATTGTCGAAGTGACGACCACGGCCTTGAGCTGCCCCAGCCCACCCGCCGGGCCTTATGGGAGGGTTTGCCGTGGCGATGCGAGCATGGCAGTCAAGACGCGAACATAAAGCCGCACGTCGGCCATTCTACCGTACACTCGCCGTGAGGTGGACCAATGGCTTGTCCGAGAATTTCGTGACGTTTCTCACATGGGCGGTGTGGTAGGCGACAAACACAATTGCGCCGATGGCGGCCGCCACGAGCGAAATTGCGCCGATCTCCTCGCCGAGCTGTGAAGGTCCCCGCTTCAGACCGCTAGACGGGTTGGCAGGCTTGGGGTAGGCCATTTTTTGTCCTCCCTGACATCCATCAACTTACGATCACCTGCGCTAAAAGCAATTGCATAGTGGCGTAGGTAACGGGGTAACCGCCCTGCAAGGATGCCGGCTAGTCCGCGGGAACCTCCTGACTCTTTTGGATCCCTTTCGGCGAAGGCAGTGATACCGCCTCGTCGAATCGAGATTTAATAAGCGCGTTTTCCGTTAGATATTTGTGATATTGCGCGATGACTGGCGACCGGCAAGCAGCCCACAAATTCGACGCGCGACGCCTTGGCGCTGTCCTTCGCTGGCCTAGCGCGACGTCGAGAGCGCGGCGAGGCAAACGTCAACAAGGCTGACCGGATTGGCCCCTCGATACCACTCGTTTTGCTTTATCGAGGATGCGTTTGTTTGACCTGCATCAAAATGGGGCCGACCAACTTGGCTATGGGTGCATCGAGCGGGGGCACGGATGCTCCGCTTGGGCGGTCCTGGCCCGAACGGTACTCCTCCCTTGCCGCTACGACCGGGACCGCTTCCAAGGGCGGCATTATGCGGATTCTAATCGCCGCGTTCTTTGCGGTCGCCAACATCACGTTCGCCCAACGACCGTCGCAGGCCGCCGAGGCGCCTTGGTGCCTGATCACCGCGGCGGGCTGCGAACGCTGCCATTACACTTCCCTCGACGACTGCTTACGAGACCGAGTGGGCGGCGGCGGCTTTTGCAATCCCAATCCACGCTACCACGGCACGGAGCGCCCGCCGCGGCGCGGACGCCGTCATTTGCAGCGTGGTCGCCGGGGCTAAAGCAGCCGCAGGTTAGCGGCCTTTGTCTTTCCGGTTTTGCTGTCAGTGAGCAAGTCAAAGCCGACACGCATGCCCTCGCTTAGGGATTGCAGTCCGGCGCCTTGGACCGAGCTCACATGAACGAATACGTCGTTACCGCCGTCTTGGGGCTTAATGAAGCCGTACCCTTTTTGCGGAATGAAAAATTTTACAGTTCCAACTGGCATGACTGTCACCCCCTGCATCACGTGAGCGGCCTAATGCCGTGCCAGGTCACGCGGCGGCTTCGTCGCATTCGTAGAACGCTGGCATAGGCCTCACCTCTTCCAACCACTCGGCCCAGCTCGAAGGAGATGCGTGGAATTTGCGACCGCTTGGGCTTATTAGCCTGTAGACAAAAAGTTGTGATCACCTTCCGTTGTGCTGCCCCCTGCAATCTTCATCTCACGCTTTTTCTTCCTGCGCAGCCGCCGCTCGACCATCATGGTGGTCAGCGGATTGCTGCAGCCCACGGCGTAGCCGACGAACAGGCCGATGATCAGCCACCACTGCCAATACATCGAAATCTTTACGCTAGGGGCAAGCTCAAAGCAGACTGCCCAATAAAAAGGGCCGCGTTACACTACGCGCGGCCAATTACTTTTACGCGCCGTCCCGTCGCAATGCTCCCTAAGCGCGCGGGAGAATTGCGACCAGCGACAGGTAACGTTGCAGGTAGTTCGCTGGTTCCAAAAAAACGCGGCCTGCAGCAGGGCGACCGGGGAAGTCACTGGGAGGTTGCCACTAGACTGCACTTTATCGGGCGTAAAGTGGCACCATTTCTCCGTAATCGCGTCCCTTAATATTAACTCCAGAACGACGCGTCCGGGGCATTGTTCTCACAAATTATTTAATTTTCGTGCTTCGAAAAAATGATAGGATCGGAGCCGCTCTCTCTCCCCAAGAGGGCACGGCCCCGATCTCAACCCCGACCCACCCAGTCCCCAAGAGGTCGGGGCCAACTATTTCAAAGGCTATAGCTTTTGTACATTGAATTGTGGCGTTCGGTAGGCCCGCCACAATCACGAAATGTCTACAATTGTTGCACGTCGGACACGCTGCGCGGTTTCATCCTCTCGGGTTTATCTCGGCCGCAGCCCAGCTTGCGCGCGGGTTGGCTGGCTCGCTGCGCCCGACAATTAGGACGAGCCGGTGACAGAGCCACAACATGTGGCGACCGAGCTCCCGCCATTTAAAATGATGACCGCGCGGCCTAGTCTTCGTGTCGGCAATGACAATGATCCGGCACTGATCGCCGCTGTGCAATGAAGCTGATTATGCCCCTGATCGGCGTGTGTGTGCCGAAAACTTAAATCCACACATAATGGTGATGAAGCCCGCCGAGGACAGGCTGCGATACGACGTTCCCGGCCACTTTAACGCGACGGAACGCGGGGGCATCTTTGTTTAATGACCGATGCGTCCGGATCTTGTTGTAGTAGTCGGCATAGCTGTGC
>JARRNI010000447.1:0-4350 GCA_037385125.1 Pseudolabrys sp. | reverse complement strand
ATTGCGGCCTTTATGGGCTCAAAGCGTCGATGGGACGGGTTCCGCTTTATCCCGGCACCAAGGACGAGCGTTATCCCGGCGTCTCCAGCTGGGAGAGCTTGGAACATATCGGCCCGATCAGCCGTACGGTGGCCGACAGCGCGCTTATGATGTCGGTGATCGCCGGTCCCGATCCGCGCGACCGGCACAGCCTGCCAGAGGCCTCTTTCGATTGGACCAAATGTGGTGAAGGTATCCTCAAGGGTCTTAAAGTGGCCTACAGCCCCGACTGGGGCTATGCGGCCGTCGATCCGCGCGTGCGCAAGATCGTTGGCGATGCGGCTAAAGTCTTCGAACGGGATCTCGGCTGCACGGTGGAGGAGGCTCATCCGGGGTGGGACGATCCTTACGCCGCGTTCTGGGGGATCGTTGCCGCCGAATCCGACCTGGTAGGCTTGCGCGCGCTAGCGGACAGGTACGAAGCGCAAATGACGCCGCACTTGGTCGATTTCATCCGCCGCAACTGGACCGCTGTAGAGCTTACGAGCGCGGTCATGGGCCGCAAGGCGGTCAACAACAAGATGTGGCGTTTCATGCAGAAATACGATCTCCTGTTGACGCCGACGCTGGCCGTGCCGGCGTTCCCTGTACACATACAAGGGCCCGAGAAAATCGACGGGCAAATCGTGGCGCCGTTCCGTTGGCTGGCGTTCACGTTCCCGATGAATCTGACGGGTCAGCCGGCGGCCACCGTTCCCGCCGGCTGGACCGAAGACGGGCTGCCTGTCGGTATGCAGATCATCGGCCGCCACCTGGACGACCCCTTGGTCTTGCGTGCCTCGGCGGCATTCGAGCAAGCGCAGCCTTGGAAAGGCCGTTGGCCGCCGATCTCCGTCGACTGACGGCTAAGGAGCAACGCGTTCAGGTGCGGTGCCGGAGGCGCTCGACCAGCGGGTTTGGCGGCGAGTGGCTCCGGCTACACCAAGAGTGACGGCTCGCCTCGACGCGTTGCCTCTGGGTCGTTGGCGCTTCCGACAAGTCCTGGCGGCGATACCAATGTATGCGGGGCCAACGAAAGCCGCCGTTATCCGCAACCGGCGCTGTCTGAGAGAGGACCACGATGAACGTGCAATCCTGATAGCGCATCGAGGTCGCCAATTGCTCTAGTAGCGTGGAATTTCGGAGCGTGGAATTTCAAAGAATTTTAGTTTCCAGTCTCCCTCCCTCCAGCAAGTAGTGCACCACAAAAGCATTGCCGTTCATGCGAGTATCGTCGCCGTACCCACTATGAGCGAGCCGGAAAACCGACGGCAAAAATTACGACATATACGCGACCAATTTGCTGTGCTGATCCGCGCGGGCCAATGCATGCGCGTGAGTAATTGATTTCAAAAGAAAAATGGCGCGCCCGAAAGGATTCGAACCTCTGACCCCCAGATTCGTAGCGGCACCAAAACGAAGGGCAAAGGTTGCAGTTTTTCAGTAAGTTAGCGCCTAAGCCATTGACACTCGGCCTCAATCTCCCCGCATCCGCCCGCAACCAACCGCATTCGACGGCAATCGTCGCGCGAAGAGGTCGGAAAGCCGTGCGACATATCTGCGACCAGTCGCAAGGTGCTCGGGCTCGGCACCACCGATCCCATCACCGGCATGGTCGCTGAGTGGACGGGTCTGATCATCACCGCATACGTCGGCGGGCGATCGATCGAGAAGGTGGCGCGGATTTTCCGGCGTTGACGCAGCGAATGCTCTCGATCATTCAATCACATCATTTCGACGGCTTCGTCAGGTATTCCCATGAGCGATGAAACCAATGGACGCGGCAAACCTCGGTTCGATCCAACAATCAACTATGGCCACATCCTGACAGCCGCCACCTTCATCGCAGCGGGTTTGGCCGCCTTCCTCGGCATGAACGTCGAGCTTCAGGACCTGAATCAGCGCGTAGCCAGGGTCGAGACGACGCTCCAGCAGCTTGCTAATATCGTCGTTGTCTCAGCGCGGCAGGACGAGCGACTTAAGGCGATCGAACGACGGGTTGATCGGCTTGAGGAATTTAGTGCGCAGCGTCATGAATAGCGTTTACTGATTCGGTCGTGGCTATGGCCAAGACTGAAGTTCATAATGGGACATCGGCAAGTCGTTGTTATATGAATTCTCGCTCAATGAGTGCGTTCTAGAGCGTCTTTGCAGCATTTTTTCGGTCGCTCCTTATGTGATCGCCATCTTGCGGCCGGCGAAAATCATCCGATGGGCTCTTATTTCGACGCCTTTTTGCCCATATCAACTTGGAGCTTGTCCGGCACGATCGTTTGATCGGTTTCCTGGCCGATATAATCACGAGCGCCCCAATCAGGACTGACGACGTTCACTACGATTGCGGACCCGTCGCCTCGGCCCACGCCACTGATCGGCAGGCGAAATCTGGCCAGCCTTTCGGAGCGCGAATGGCGCGCCGACGTGATTGAGGGAAACGCCCCACATGAGTTTAGCGGCCCCATTGACCCACAAACTACAAGGGTGTTGAAATTTAGTATGAGGTAGGGGAGGCGTCAGCATGGCCCAGTATGCAACCAGAGCATCGTTTCTAAAGGGATTAGTTGCACTTGTGCTTTTCCTCAGCATTGTCGTCGTTGCGCCGCGCAGCGCAAGGGCCGACGAGGGCGGCGTCAGCTTCTGGCTTCCAGGTATCTATGGAAGCTTTGCGGCGGCGCCGCAGCAGCCCGGCTGGTCACTTCCTTTGACGTATTATCATACATCCGTATCCGCATCAGGGAGTATCGCCGCCGCGAAGGAAGTGCGGGTCGGACCTTTTAAGTCAACATTGAAGATCAACATTGACGCGAACGTGAAAGGTGACGCAGATCTCGGATTACTTAGTCCGACATACGTCTTTCCAGCGCCTGTTCTTGGCGGTCAACTGGGTCTGGGCATGATGTTCGTGACAGGTCGGAACAGTGCGTTATTGGACGGCACCGTGAGGGCCACGCTGGGCCCGTTTGCTGGGACGCGTTCTTTCAGCATCGACAGTTCAGTGACCGGGTTCGGAGATTTATTTCCCCAGGCTTCGCTTCGCTGGAACAGCGGCGTCAATAATTTCATGATCTATGGCACGGGAGACATCCCGGTGGGCGCCTATGATCCAAACCGCTTAGCCAATCTCGGCCTAGGCCACGGCGCAATCGACGGCGGCCTCGGCTACACTTACTTCAATCCGCAGACCGGGTTCGAGGCCTCTGTCGTTAGCGGCCTCACCTATAATTTCGAGAATCCCGACACCAACTACCGAAATGGAGTCGACTGGCATACGGACTGGGGTATTTCCCAGCAGTTCTTGTCCAAGCAGTTCTTTATCGGCGCTGTCGGTTACTTCTACAATCAAATTACGGCTGACAGTGGCCAACCCGCATTCCTCGGCTCAAATGAATCGCGCGTGATCGGAGTTGGGCCGCAGATCGGCTATATGTTTCCGATCAGTAATCGGTATCAGGGATACCTGAATTTGAAGGGCTATTCCGAGTTCGACGCGAAACGCAGGCCGGATGGCTGGAACGTGTGGGCAACCTTCGTGATCTCACCGGCTGCGCCAAGCCCGACGCCGCCGCCCAGCACCACCATGATGCACAGATGACCAAATAGTGGCCGGTAACTCGCCTCGCCACCACATACTTCTGCTCGACACGCCCGTCGACCGTAACGTCGACCCTAAGGCCACTTTTCCTGGCAGGATCATCTTTCAAGTCATGTAAGATGCGTATCCTGGGACGGCGCTAGCGACAGCAGCGCGCCCCCACATTCATGGTGCAGGAGCAGACGCGTGTTTGGCCCCTATTGGCAGTATCAGCTTCCCTTGTGGCTGTTGTTCTTCCTCTTTTTGATCGTGTTGCTCGTCCCGATGGAAGTCGGATTCCGCCTCGGGATGCGACAAAAGCCTAAGCATCCGATTCCTGACGATGAGACTCGCAGAGACGTCGCACTCACTTCGATACTGGCTCTGCTCGGTCTGATGCTGGCATTCACTTACTCATTTAGCTTGAGCCGCGCCGATTTGCGAAAAGTGGAAATCATCAAAGAAGTCAACGCAATCAGCACGGCCTTTTTGCGAGCCGATCTGCTGCCTGAACCCGGCAGAACGAAAGTCCGCGAGCTCTTATGTAAGCGCCGGAGCAATAATCCCTCAGTGAGGCGGCCGGGTATTCTGGTCGCGCGGCCGGAGTAAAAATCGGGCAACAGAAAGCTCTTTGCATCGGATTTGTCCAGCATCAGCACCTGTGAGACAGATTTAACGGCTTGAGGATTGGAGGATTTCTGGCTCATCGTAACCATCAAGGAGTGGAGATGACAGAAATCCGGGTACGCCGATTCTTCGTC
>JARRNI010000446.1:0-4361 GCA_037385125.1 Pseudolabrys sp. | reverse complement strand
TTCTATGTTCTAGATTCTAGAATATAGAATAACCATGGTGCTGAAACCACAAGACGTCCTGGTTGTGCTCAAACTTGTCGCCATGGGGCAAAAGCCCTGGTCCTACGCGCGGTTGGGCGTGGAGCTCGGGATGAGTCCGTCCCAGTTGCACTCGGCGGTAAAACGGGCGCTGGCGGCGCAGCTGGCGGTACACAAGGGCGATATGATTATTCCTAACATCCGGAATCTTGGAGAATTTCTGATTCATGGCCTCAAGTACGTCTTTGTCCCTGAACACGGGGAAATGACTCGCGGAATCCCCACAGGATATGCCGCACCCCCGTTGAACAAATCTATTGTTGCTAGCGGCGAGCCCCCGCCGGTTTGGCCTGACCCGGAGGGTAAGGAAAGGGGTTTGTCGTTTTCGCCGCTGTACAGTTTGGCGCCCCAGGCGGCACGATCAGACCCATACCTTTATGAACTCCTGGTGCTGGTCGATGCCATCCGGGGCGGGCGTGCCCGCGAACGGGAAATCGCCATTGGGGAGTTGAAAGAACGGCTGCAGCACTATGCGTAGGGAAAGGAATCCGAATCTCCGAATACTGGAGCTGGCTGTGGACCACCTTGGCCCGCTCGCGGATGACATGGTGTTCTTGGGAGGCTGTGCCACCGGGTTGCTGCTGACGGATCCAGGCGCACCGCCGATTCGCGCCACAAGCGACGTCGACGTGATCACCGAGGTGGCGTCGCTCGCAGACTACCACCGATTGTCCGGTCAGCTGCGCAACAGGGGTTTCAGAGAGGACCAACATCCAGACGCACCCATCTGCCGTTGGGTGCTAGAGGCAGTTGTTTTGGATGTCATGCCGACTAAACCTGAGATACTCGGTTTTGGGAATGAGTGGTATCAGCCCGCACTCAACACGGCCGTGGCCGTGGAACTCCCGTCCGGCAATAGAATCCGCATGGTGACCGCGCCCTACTTTCTTGCTACGAAACTCGCTGCATTTGATGGCCGCGGGAACGGTGACTACCTCATGAGCCACGATATGGAGGACATTGTCGCCGTGTTGGATGGGAGGCCAGGGATCGCCGAGGAAGTAGCGACCGCGGATGGCGCCTTGCGGGCACATCTGGCCCTCCGGTTCGCAGCTCTGCTCGCGGATGATAATTTTGTTGCGGCTGTACCGGGTCATCTGGCCGGCGACACGAGCAGTCCGGCACGTCTGCCAATTGTCATGGAACGGATCGCCAGCATCGCGGGGATGGAATGAATAGCGCAAACATTGTCCAAAAGCTCTGGAACTACTGCAACGTCTTGCGCGACGACGGCATGAGCTACGGCGACTACGTCGAACAGCTTACCTACCTGCTGTTCCTCAAGATGGCCGACGAGCGTACCCGGGCGCCGTACAATCAGCCGAGCATCGTCCCGGAGCAGTACAGCTGGTCCAGCCTTATCAAGAAGGACGGCGACCCGCTGTTCGACCATTACCGCCATGCCCTCGATGCGCTGGGCAAGCAAAAGGGCTTGCTCGGCCTGATCTTTAACAAAGCTCAGAATAAGTTCCAGGAGCCGGCCAAGCTGCGCCGCCTGCTGGTGGACCTGATTGACAAGGAAAACTGGTCGGTGATGAGCGCCGACGTCAAAGGTGATGCCTACGAGGGCCTGCTGGAGAAGAACGCCCAGGACACCAAGTCCGGCGCCGGCCAGTATTTCACCCCTCGCGCGCTGATCCAGGCCATGGTCGACGCCATGGCCCCGGAGCCCGGCGAGACGATCGCCGACCCGGCCTGCGGCACCGGCGGTTTCCTGCTGGCGGCCCACCAGTACCTGGTCGACCATTACCCCAATATGACTGTGCCCCAGAAGAAGGCGCTGAGGGAAAAGGCGTTCAAGGGCTGGGAACTGGTGCAGAGCACTGCGCGCCTGTGCGCCATGAACATGCTGCTGCATGGGATCGGCACGCCGGAGTTCGAGCCGATCGTGGTGGGTGACTCCCTGGCGTCCGATCCCGGCGACCGCTTCGACCTGGTCCTGGCCAATCCGCCCTTCGGCAAGAAGAGCAGCACCACCATCGTCGGCGAGGAAGGCAAGGTCAGCAAGGAGCGCGACACCGTCGAACGCGACGACTTCTGGGCCACCACCTCCAACAAGCAGCTCAACTTCGTCCAGCACATCAAGACCCTGCTCAAGGTCAACGGCCGCGCCGCCGTGGTGGTGCCGGACAACGTCCTGTTCGAAGGCGGCGCCGGCGAGACCATCCGCCGCAAGCTCCTGCACGAATGCGACGTCCACACCCTGCTGCGCCTGCCCACCGGCCTGTTCTACGCCCAGGGCGTGAAGGCCAACGTGCTGTTCTTCGAAAAGAAGCCGGCCAGCGAAACCCCGTGGACCAAGAAACTCTGGATCTACGACCTGCGCACCAACATGCACTTCACCCTCAAGACCAACCCCTTGAAGCGCCAAGACCTCGACGACTTCGTGAAGTGCTACAACCCGGTCAATCGCCACGACCGCAAAGCCACCTGGACCGAAAAGCGCAGCCCCAGCGGCCGTTGGCGCGCTTACGACTACAAAGACCTTATCGCCCGCGACAAAGCGAGCCTCGATATCTTCTGGCTCAAAGATGAGTCGCTGGAGGAGTCGGAAAAATTGCCGGCACCTGAAATCCTTGCGCAGGAGATTGTCGAAGACCTGGAAGCGGCGTTGGAGCAATTCAAGGAGATTGCGGTCGACCTGGGGGTGGCCGAGGAGGTAGACGAGGCGATGTAACCGCGCGGAAGTTCAATCGGCGTGATAGTGCAGCACGATAGTGACTGATCGCACAAGAGGGAGGGGCTAAGGATGGATTTATCAGTCTCAATTCCCGAGACACTCGCGGGAAAGGTCCGGTTTTCAAGTGTCTATGGGAATTATACTGCCACGGGGAAACTATCCAGTTTCGGCGTGAGCTTGACGCTGGAGGCCATCAGTCAATACCGGGAAGTTAAGTCACGAGAAATCGAACTGCTCGCGGCGAAAGTTGAGCAGATTTTGAAGCGGTGGGCGGAGCTGTACGAAAAGCACTTGAATAAGGTTGCGACTGCTAAGACAGAGGTTGCCGTCGCTGAACAGAACCACGAGATTGCGGCGCGACTGAAGGCGCTGGAGGCTATACTCGCGCACACATTACAGGTGGACGATCGAGTCGACTGGGAATCCCTAAAAAGGGTTGACGAGTACTCCGCGAATCCAGATGACCTGCTGAAGGGTCGCTCGGGGACAAATGTCATTGAATTTGACCGTCGTGGACGCCCCAAGCAGCACATACAACTGAATTATCCACCTGAGCCTAGTCTCGAAGGGGTAAAGCAGAAGAGCGGGCTTCTTAGGCGCCTCCTTTCGCCTGCGAAGATTCGCGCTGACTATGAGCAACAGCATATCAGATGGGAAAATGTGTGTGGGGAGGCGGATAAGACAAACAGGCGGCGTAAGACGCTCTTCGACGAATTGTTACAGGAGTGGAGTCGAAACAAGGGCGCGTTTGATCAAAAGAGAGCCGAAGATAACGAGAAGGTTGATGCGCATCGCGCGCGTTATGAAGCGGGTGACCCCAATGCAGTGGAAGAGTACTGTGATTTAGTTTTATCTAGTAGTAACTATCCAGACGAATTTCCAAAGGATTGGGTGCTCGAGTACCGTCCGGATACAAAAATGGTAGTGGTGGAATATGAACTACCTGATCCGTCGGCGCTCCCCGATGTGGAATCCTACAGATTTGTAAAGTCGCGCAACGAGGTTCAAGAAAAGAAGCTTTCGGACAGTAAACGAAAGAAACTCTTCAACTCTGTTATATATCAGATCGCTATCCGGACAATACATGAGCTTCTGGAGGCGGACGTCGTTGATGCGATTCACGGGGTGGGGTTCAATGGGATTGTCACGTCAGTGAATCCAGCAACGGGTGTTCGCGAGAGAAAGTTGATCCTATCGGTGACAGCGGACAAAGCGGAATTCCTGCAATTTGACTTATCACAAGTGGATCCGAAGGCCACATTCAAACATCTTAAGGGCGTTTCGGCGGCTAACCTAATGGACCTAACGCCGGTGCCACCTATCGTGCAATTGGACAAGTCGGACCGGCGTTTTATCGAAGGACGTGAGGTCGTGGGTTCATTAGATTCATCGATGAACTTGGCTGCGATGAGGTGGGATGATTTTGAGCACCTGATTCGCGAGCTATTTGAGAAAGAATTTGTTAGCACGGGTGGGGAAGTAAAAGTCACTCAAGTCAGCGCAGACGGTGGTGTCGACGCGGTCGCCTTTGACCCGGACCCGATTCGAGGTGGAAAGATCGTCATCCAGGCAAAACGGTATACCAACACCGTCGGTGTGGCGG
>JARRNI010000445.1:0-4965 GCA_037385125.1 Pseudolabrys sp. | reverse complement strand
GGAGAACGGCGTTTGGCTGAGCATTCAGCCAATTCTGGACGATGAAGACCGCATGGTCTTTCCAAGCGCCGACTCCAACGAGAAATTCCGGTTGGCGACGGCGGGCACCGAAAAAGTCTACGCGCTTGCCAAGGAAATCGGGGTCAAGATTGCGTTCGGGACGGATGCTCTTATGGATCCCGCTACTGCTGCGAAACAGGGCAAGCTTCTGAGCAAGCTGTCACGCTGGTTCACTCCCTACGAAGCGCTGAAAATGGCGACCTCCGACAACGCCAAACTCATGGAAATGGCGGGACCGCGCCACCCCTACCAAGAAGGCCCGCTTGGCGTGATCAAGGAAGGCGCCTACGCCGACCTGATCCTGGTGAACGGCAATCCGCTTGAGAACCTCAACTTGGTCGCCGACGCTGGCAAGAATTTCGCCCTGATCATGAAGGACGGAAAGATTTACAAGAACACGATCAAGTAATCGTCAATCAGACACGCAGGGGTTTCGCTCGTGAGACTATCCCTATCGCAAAATAGATCCGGACGTATTGATGGTGGAGTCCTCCGAGGACAGGTCGCAACTCGATACGCCCGTGGCGCTGAATGGCTGTGTGTGCCGAAAATTAGATTCGGCAATACTGATGATGAAGCCCTCCGAGAACAGGGCGGGATGCGATGGCGCCGATGCGGTGAACAACCCGATGAACGGGAGCATCCAGGTCTAGAGCCCGATGGGTCCGCACGCCATTATAGTAATGTGGCGTACTGGTGAAGGACCCCGAGCAGGTTAGCTTCGCCGAACACAATCAAATGGTCGACAACCCGGCCTTCATGAATAAGACGGGCTAGGCGACCTCAGGCCGCCATTTGGGCCGCCTTCTTGCTGCAATAGCAGGAGGCTTTGATCGTCTTGTCCGCACGCGCAAGCGCCACATCGAGCTGGGGCTTGATCTTCCGTGCATCGTCCGCGCGGCCCATGAGTCGGTAAGCGTCATGGAGGCCGACGAGTGCCCAAACGTTGTTCGGATGACGGTTGGCACGGATAACCTTGTCGTTCATGCCTAGATCGGCCTCGTAACAGTCAATCGCTTCCTCGCCCCGACCCTGATCGAGCAACAGCGCACCCAACGCATGCCGGCAGGGCATCATCCAAGGCCATGGCTCATCGTAGGGAAGCGCGTCCTCCAACTCGACCGCCTTCCTAAGATGAGCGAACCCTTTCTCGATATTGCCGGTATGATACTCAACCTCGCCAGCCAGCATTTCTTTGCCGACAGCCAGAATCAGGTGGCACGGGATTACATGCAAAACCTGTTCTTTTGGCACACGGTCCGCCGCTTGGAGGAAAGCCGCCTGGGCCGCTCGGGCTTTCGCGTCCTGCTTCAGGTTGCCATAGCCGATTGCACGACCGTAATAGGTCATCGCAGTCGTCATCTTGTACATATCCTGATCTTCGGGCAGCGGCTCATCGATGCAATCCTGCCACTTGCCAAAGCGTACCAGTGCATGGGTCTTCAGCGACATGTAGGCCTCGAACCAACCCTGCATGGCGGCCATATCGGCCGTCATCACCTGATCGCCAACGGTCTCCTGCATCTCGCGGGCGGCTTTGATCGCCGGCTCATACTGACCCAGGAACATGGCTCCGTAGAGCTTGAAGTGATAGTTGTGGCAGCGATACAGCGAATAGAAGTTCTTCGCACCGGCATATTGGTAGAACTTCAAATCCATTTCGATGCCAGCCTGATTAGAGGCGACCACATCAACGTAGTTACCGCACTGCACATCGATATGTGTCGGCATATGCGCCAAGTGGCCCGCATCGGGAACCAGATGCCGCAGCTCATCGCCGACCATCAGCGCCACCTCCGGTGTCGGCGACATCTCCATGCAGTGGATGTAAAGGTGCCAGACGCCCGGATGAATAACACCCTGGGCACGCCCAAGCTCGATACCGCGCTCCAGCACCGCCTTGGCCTTGAGTGGCTCCGCGCCCTCAACAGGCTTGCCGGTGACGGGATCCCACAGCCGCCAAGGCGTCTTGTTCATGATTGCTTCTGCATAGAAGCAAATGGCATCCAGATCCTCGGGGTATTTGTTACAAAACTCGCCCATCGCGTCCGCATACTGGCCGCTCCAGACATAAAGGTCCGGCACCGGAACAGACTCTCTGGATTGGTAACGCTTGTGAAGCGCCGTGATCAGACCTTGCTCGAACGGCGTCGCGTCAGCCTTGTACTTTTCGGCCTTATCGAGAGCCGTCAGACACAGCTCAAGCGTGTCCTTGACCTGCTGCTCGTTGAGGAAATCCCAAGGCAGGTTATAGTTGGGACCCGCCGCATAGGCGACCCCCCACTGGATCATTGCGCATTTTGAGTCGAAATCCGCAGCTTTCTGGAAGCAAACCACTGCCTCGTTGTGGTTATAGCCGAAGCACCAGTTCAGACCCCGGTCGAACCACCTTTGCGCATCCTCGGACTTTGTTGAGAGTTTGCGGCTGTAGGTGCCAAGATCAAAGGGATACCCGTCGCGATATCCCGCGACGCTAGTTGAGGAGTTCACCATCTTCATTTCCTCCCGGATGCAAGTGTACTCGAACGTCAGCCCGCCGAAACGCCAGCTTCGCCTATACCTTCATCTGGTCATAAAGCATGAATAAGCTTGTCTCCCGCATGGCGGGAGTGATCAAGTAAGGGGGGCAGATTACTGACAATTTCCAGACGATGAAGTCCTGCGAGCATAGCATCCTCCATAGCGGCGCGCGGAGCGTGCGCCGGATGTCGTGGAGGGCCTGTGCGAGGATTAACTTCATGTCCCTCTATCGGCCGATCCAGTCGCACAGCGGCGCGGATTGGCGATCCGACATCGTGAGGTTGACCGGCTAAGGTCGGTGTCCTCACCAGAGGGGCCCGGATTCAATTTTTTATATATTAATCAAGCCGGGCCTTTTTGGCAAAATTAAGATAATCGTATGGTCGTCCGGAGTGATTGGGCGCCCCGCTATCGCGCAATAAGAATCTTGCCTTTGCGATGATGTCTGCATGAGTCCACCCAGACTCACGAAGCCGATGCCGGTGCTGGATGGAAAGAGCAACCGCGAGCCAGTGGGGGTACGGAAAAGAAATGAGCGTGAACCCGTTTGGTCAAAAAATTGAACCCGCGGAAAAAACGAGGATTTGTGCATCGCTGATCTAGCCGCGCTTAGTCGCACCAGCGGAGCGGCCTCTATTGCGCGGAGCCGCCGGCAATTAAGCCGCCCGGAACCACCTCACGCGATCTGCTCGCGCTTGGCTGCCGCCGAAAAGAAAATCGGCCAGTCCGTAGTCGCTGTTGCGGTATGGGCGCTGCCATTCGGCGATACGTGCCTGGATGGCAACCCGGCTGCGGATGGTGGTGATCATGGGTGCCTCCATTGCTTGCATTGCAGCACCTTTTTAGGACCGCATCCGGCCATGTGCTGTGACGCCGATCACGAAATGGACGATTGCAAAAAGCCGCGAGCCACCCGGGGGAACGTTACGGCGCTAGCACCCCAACCCGCAAATCTGGGCCTCTGGTGCGTGGCGCCTCAACGGATCGTTAGCGCGCGCGAGCCTATTATCCGCGCATGAAGCTTCCAGAACACAGGTGCTCGTGCGGCCGGCCCATGAGGTTCGAGGTTCGCGTCCCCGGCGTCACAAAGCCAGGGTCTTTTTTCGCGTTTTTCTCGTGCGCCTGCGGGCGCGTCGAGTGCGTGCCGGATCGGTCCGAGCGGAGTATCTCCCCTGCGAGATGGCCGGCGGCGGCGTAGGCGACGACTAACCGCTGCGTCGCCCCAAGAAATGTCCGCTCAGGGCTGCCAGAACCAGTTGTGCGCTTCCGTGCGGGCGTCACCCCTGCTGAGCGACACGTCGGTGGTTTCGATATCGCCCAGGATCATTAACTCGGTGACAGCAATCACACCCGCGGAGACCCGAGACACGACTGGGCGAGCGGTTTCAAACGGCAGGGATTATACGGCGAGTGCTCGACAAACCCCGTCCGCCGGTGGCGATGCCTCCTCATCGCGCGACCGGCAGCATGGTCCACTAGACGGAATGAGATTGGTCGTCTCAGCGAGAGTGCTGTGCCGTGAGGCGAAACCTGCCACTAAACAGACCAATGCTACCCATGGCGGTGGCGCGCTCTTGTCCGACCGAATGTGGCCAGGCACGCCACGCAGGATGAAGAGATCAGACAGCACGTCGATTACGTCGACGGCCTTGAGCTTGCGGGCAACCCTGATCGCCAGGCATTCGTGGGTGAACTCGTCGATCACGTTGAGCATTCGATACTTCCGTCCATCATGGGTGCGATCCTCGACAAAGTCGTAGGACCAGACGTGATTGCGATGCTCGGGCCGCAGCCGGATGCATGATCCGTCCGCAAGCCAGAGCCTCCCGCGCTTGGGCTGCTTATCGGGGACCTTCAGTCCCTCGCGTCGCCATATCCGCTCGACCCGCTTGTCATTGACGACCCAACCCGCCTGCTCCAGCAGCCCGGCGATCTTGCGATAGCCATAGCGGCCATATTGTCGAGCCAATGCGATGAGGTCGGCAGTCAGCCGTTCTTCGTCGGGGCGGCCCCGCGGCACCTTGCGCTGCGTCGAGCGGTGCTGCCCGAGCGCCGCACAGGCGCGGCGCTCGGAGACATGCAAAACATCTCTAACCTGCTCGATACAGGCGCGACGGCGCGCGGGGCTCAGTAATTTCCCCGGGCAGCCTCCTGCAGAATGAGCTTGTCCAACGTCAGATCAGAGACCGCCTTGCGGAGACGGCTGTTCTCCGTCTCGAGCTCCTTCAGGCGCTTGACCTGCTCGGTCTTCAGCCCGCCGTACTCCTGGCGCCACCGATAATAGGTCACCTCGCTCACGCCGATCTGGCGGATGACATCAGCAATGTCCTGTCCCTGCGATATCAGGACATCGGCTTGTCGTAGCTTCGCGACGATCTCTTCAGG
>JARRNI010000444.1:0-4385 GCA_037385125.1 Pseudolabrys sp. | reverse complement strand
ACCGCCTCCGCCATGATCGAGCGCGCCGAATTGCCGGTGCAGAGGAACAGGACGTTGTAAACTTTTTCACTCATGGCCGGCCTCAACGACAAGATGATGCGGCTTCTTTGAGGTCCGGCCGCGAAACGCAGCAGGCCTTGGCCTGCGCGATCTGCGCGCCGTCCTTAACGCTGACGCCGTAGTCGGTTGTCTCGCCGGTGGTCTGGAATACTTCCCAGGCGATGCCGGCCGGATCGTTGGTCCAGGATTTCTCCGATTGGGCGTAGCAGCAGGTGGTGTGGCCCTGCTCGAGAATAGCGCCGCCCGCCTCCTGCATGCGCGCGTAGACATCCTTGAGCTCGTCGGCGCTCTCGACCTGGATGCCGAGATGATCGAGCCCGGCGTCACGCCCGCGCGTCGAGATCGCGAAATTCACGCGCGGGTCGTCGAGCATCCATTTGGCGTAGTCGTCCTTGCGCACAGCCGGCTGGGCGGCAAACAAAGCCGCGTAGAAGCCGACCGCTTTGTCGATATCGTCGACCGAAACATGCACGTGCAGGCGTTTCATGGGACGCATCCTCCCTTTCAGGACACCGGGCTCTTGGCGCGGGCGGACTTTGCAGTGTTCGGCTTGGCCGGCGCGCAGATCGCCGGCGCGCATTTTTCCGCCGAGCCCTGGCAGCAGTTTTCGGTGAGAAAGCCGAGCAGCGCGTTCATGGTCTCGAACTGCGCCGCGTAGATCATCGAGCGGCCCTCGCGCCGCTGGGTGACGAGACCGGCGAGCCGCAGCCGGTCGAAATGGAAGGTGAGCGTGTTGGGCGCGAGCTTGAGCTCTCCGGCCACCTGCCCGGCCGGCAGCCCTTGCGGGCCGGCCTGCACCAGCAGGCGGAAGATCGCCAGGCGATGCTCCTGCGCCAGCGCGGCCAACGCCGTAATGGTGTCCGTTGTTTCCATATTTCAACGACTATTGAAATAATGGCCGGATGTCAAGCCCAAAAGGCCGCCCCGCTCAGGACGCGAGCTTCTCGGGCTCGTCGTGCTCGAGCCGCCCGTCGCGCAGCCGGAAGATGTGGTCGAAACGGTCGAGGATCATTTCGTCGTGGGTGACCACGATGATGGCGGCGTCCTGCTCCGCCGCAATGCGCCGCAGCAGGTCCATCACGGTGCGGGCGCGGGCGGAATCGAGCGGGGCGGTCGGCTCGTCCGCCAGGATGATGCGCGGGTGGTTGGCGAGCGCGCGGGCGATCGCCACGCGCTGCGCCTCGCCGCCGGAAAGCTGCGCCGGCATGGCGTGCTTGCGGTGGCCGACATCGAGGTAATCGAGCAGGCCGATCGCCCGCTCACGCGCCGCCGCCCGCGAATAGCCGGCGAGATCGAGCACCACCGCGACATTGTCGGTGCCGTTGAGGAAGGGCAGCAGGTTCGGGTGCTGGAAGATGAAGCCGACCTTGTCGAGCCGCAGCCGGCGCAGATCGGCGCGCAGCCTGCGCCCGTCATAGACCATCTCGCCGTCGAGCGTCATGCGCCCGCCGCTCGGCTCCATGATGCAGGCGACGCAGTTGAGCAGCGTGGTCTTGCCGGAACCGCTCGGCCCCATCAGCCCGACCACCTGGCCGGGATAGACGTCCATCTCGATATCGCTCAGTGCGTCGACCCGCGCCGTCCCCGCGCCGAAATGCTTGGACAGATGCTCGATGCGGACGACCGGCTCGGCCATGACCTCACCCCGCCGACGCCAGCGCTTCCGCCGGGTCGACCTTGAGCGCGAGCCGGATGCCGAGCGTGCTGGCAGGCCAGGCACACCACGACGGTGATGAGGAAAACGATGCCGACGCTTACCGGATCGAGCACCAGCCGGCGCGGAAAGTAGGGCTGGAACACCAGCACCAGCGCCAGCCCGGCGAAATAGCCGAAGATACCCATCGACAGCGCCTGCTGCACGATGAGGCCGATGATGGTGCGGTCGGGCGCGCCGATGAATTTGAGCGTGGCAATCGAGCGCACCTTGTCCATGGTCAGCGTGTAGACGATCAGCGCGATGATCACCGCCGAGACGATGATCAACAGCACCATGATGAGGCGCTGCTGGTTGCGCGCCTTCTCGATCACGAATTTGCTGAGCAATGTCTCCTGCTGGCTTTGCGTGAGCGTGGTGAGGTGCTTCCAGCGCGACAACGCCGCCGCCACCTCCTTCACCGGCACGTAGGGCGACACTTTGGCGATGACGGCGTTGATCTGGTTGGTGGTTTCCATGCCGCTGCCGCGCGCGGCCTCGCGCCGCGCCGCCGGCGGCGCCAGTTCGAACTGCAGGCCCTGCGCGTCGCGCAAGGTGACATAAGCGACCGGATCGCCCGACGAGGTGACCTGGTTGCGGGTCAGGCCGACGACGGTGAAATTGTGGCCGTGGGTGCCGAGCGGCACCACCTGCCCGAGCTTGAGGCCGGCGGAGCGGTCGACGATCATCTCGTAATGGTCGCGCAAAATGTCGCGTCCCGCGATCAGGTGGCGCGGGCCGCCCGGCCGTCCCGGCTCGAAGCCGACCAGATAGAAGCGGAGCGGCCTGCCGTTGAGCTCGGTCTGCACCGACTGATAGGTGACGGCGCCGGCGCGCTCGACGCCGTAGACCCGCGCCACCAGTTCGCGCGTGTCGCCGGGGATGCGCGAGGCTTCCGCGAACGGCCCGTTGGTGCCGGCCTCCACCACCCAGAGATCGGCATTGGCGGCGCGCGCCTGCCGCAGCGCGTCATCGATCAAGCCACCATAGACGCCGGTGATCACGATCACGATGCCGAGCAAAAGGCTCAAGCCGAAATTGGTCAGCACGAAGCGCAGCAGATTGTGCTTGATGTCGCGATAGGCGAGATTCATCGCTGCGGCTCTTTGGCGATTTCGGCGGCGCGGCCGGCGCGCAGTCCGCTGCGCAACTGCGTCACCACGGCAGCACCTTGCGGCACGCCGCCGGTGATCTCGTAGCGGCCGTCGAGCAGGCGGTGGCCGAGCCTCACCTTGCGCTGGGCGAGATGGCCGTTCTCCACCGTCCACACCGTGCCGCTGTTCTTTTCGAGCCCCACGATGGCCGCTTCCGGCACCAGCAGCGCCCGCGGCAGATGCACGGTGGTGATATAGACCTCGGCCTGTTCGCCGAGATTGGCGTAAGGCGGAATCTGATCGAATGCCACCTCGATGCGCCGCTCCTCGTTGACGCGGTCGCTCTCCGGCTCGATGCGCGCGACGCGGCCCTTGAGGCGAGCGTGCGGATGCGAGCGCAGCACGATTTCCGCCGGCTGGCCGACCTTGATCTCGCCGGCCTTGCTCTCGTCGATGAAGGCGAGCACTCAAACGGTTTTCGGATCGATCAGGGTGAATACCGGCTCGCCGGCGCCGAGCGCGGAGCCGCGCTCCTTCAGCCGCGCCGTCACCATGGCATCATAGGGCGCGGTGAGCGTGTGGAAGTCGAGGGTGACCTCCTGCTGGCGCTCTTGCGCCTTGGCGTCGGCAATGGCGGCCTTGGCCACCGCCACGTCGCTTTTCGCCAGGTTCAGCTCACCGAGCGCGGCATCCTGCGCCGCCTTTGCGGTTTCAGCTGCCTCGACCGAGGTGGTCTTGCTCTGCACGAGCTGCTGCCGGCGCTCATTGATCCGCTTGGCGTTCTCGTAATTGGCTTGCGCCTTCTGCACGCTGGCATTGGCCTTCTGCAGGTTGGCTTCGACCTGCTCGACCGCCGCCTGCGCGCGCGCGACCTGCGCCTTTTGTTCCCGGTCGTCGAGCCGGGCCAGCACCGCGCCCTTGGCAACGCGGTTGCCGACATCGGCGCGCAGGTCGACCAGCAGCCCGGCAATCTTGAAGCCGACCTTGGAGGCGACGCGGGCCTCCACGGTGCCGAGGCCGAACACTTGCACCGCCACGTTGGCGGCGGGATGCGCGACCGGCACCTTGACCGGGCTGAAGAATTTGGCCCAGGCGCCGAAGCCGGCGGCGACGGCCACAACCACGGCCGCGGCCAGCAAGATGAGGCGGCGGCGGTTTGCCCGCCTCGCAACCAGCGCGCCCTGGTCGCCGGGCGTATTCCTGGGCTTGGTGACGTCGAGCATCGGCCTGATCTCCCAGTCGGGACCGCTGATGCGCTTCAGACGCGAAACCAGCACTGATTTAGATCAAAATGGCCATTGGCTTTCGCCGAACATTTCGGCTTGGATAGAGATGCTTGGATGCATCGACGATGGTACGGAGCGGATTCCGGGCGCCTGGCGCGCCCGGAGGGATTTGCGTCTTCGCTTTTCAAGCACGATCAATGACGGAAGGGCGGGCCTCCGGCGAATGTGCCGTGCATCATGCCCGGGCCGAACGCCAGACCCGGAAGGATCTGCTGGGCTTTGGTCTTCTGCGTATCGTCGAGCGTGGCGAGC
>JARRNI010000443.1:0-4391 GCA_037385125.1 Pseudolabrys sp. | reverse complement strand
AGCCGCTGATGCGGGCCATCGCTGCCTGACCACCCTTGCCGGTCGGCGCACACTGGCGCTGCACGCGCATGAGCGACTGCCATCAGTCGTCACGCGATCGCGTTCTCACACGACCTCGGCCACATCCGGACTCATGCACTGCAGCATTAGCGCCCACTTTCATGGCACTCACGTGCCGGTGGAGGAGCCGTCCACAGCATCAATGGCGGACATGAATCGAGGATAGGAAGTCGTGCGCCGCGGAGCGTGGCACAGGCGACCTAAGGCTACGCGAGGCGACCGACGGCAGCCGATGACCCTGTGTCCGCTCGATTCACGCCATTGCGCTTCTAGGCCCAGCCGACAGCGGTTGTTATCCGTACTTCGAGTTTCATGCCGCCGTTGCCCCGGAATGATTGCCACTTGTCTGTGACGTCCCGTTCGAAGTCGGCTCGGGTCGCCTCGTCGACCTTCATGACCGTGCCAACCATCGGCGTGGAATTAATGTACTGCCACAGAAAGTCCCGCGGCCCAGGCAGGTCGAGCCAGGCCGTGGCGGCTTCCACTGCCACCTTTGCGAAGCCGGCCTCGTCGAACAGCGTGCGGATCTCGCCCTTGTCGTAGAGCGAAAAGACGGTGCGCCCAAACGCGGCCGCTTCCGGGCCGATCCAGCGACCGAGCGCGTCTATCATGATGGAAAACAGATCGGGCTCAGGTCCCGGCACGGTAGCAAGGCCTCGCCCGCCGGGCGTCAGAATACGATGCATTTCGGTAATGGCTGCCAGCTTGTTGGGCATGAATTGCAGCCCCATTTGGCATAGCACGACATCGAATGAGCGGTCCGGCAGGGGCATCGATTCGGCGCTTGCCTCGTACCAGTCGATCGATTTGTCGGACGGGACCTGTTTGCGGGCCGTCGCCAGCATTCCTGGATTGATGTCGAGGCCAGCAACGGTGCCGGTTGGCCCGACAGCATCGGCCGCTGCGCGGGTGACGACGCCGGTGCCGCAGGCGACGTCGAGAACGCGCTCCCCCGGCTTGAGTTGAACTGCCGCGAGGAGACCCTTCGACGCCGGTCCGCCGATCGTGGGTACGAAGTAGCGCTCGTAATTGTCCGGAACGGACGTGGCCATCGCCTGGTACAAGCTTATCTCATTCATCGTTTGCCTCCTTTCGCTTGGAACAGGCCAACCGTAGGGGTGGAAACGAGGGCCGCGCATCGCCCAAATTGGTCATGGGTGCGACTGCTTCACCTAACCAATTTTAACTAGAGGAGATCGTACGAGTGAGCGTGCGCCACAGCTTGGGTCCGTGAACTTACGCCGAGCTTATCGAAGATGTTGCTCACGTGGCGAGCGACCGTATGCTCGCTGATATCGAGATGGCGGGCGATCTGCCGGTTCGACGCTCCGCCGGCAATGAGGGCCAGCACCTCGCGCTCCCTTTCTGTCAGCCCATGGCCTGCCCGGCCATCGGAGCTGGTCCTGCGGGCGAGTTCGGCCAGATCGGGCATTGCGCCAAGCCTAGTGAATACCGCACTAGCCGCGTCAAAATGCATTTGGGCGGCCTCGCTATCACCAGCATCCGCGCAGACCCTGCCGAGAAGAACACGTACGCGGGCAGCCTCATACGGCATTTCCATTTGCTGCCAAGTCGTCCAGGCTTGTCGGAGCTGCGCCAGCCCTTCGTCGGCGTTACCCTGCGCAAGGGCAACCGCGCCGGCGGCCTGAGCCGCCGACGCCAGCAGGAACGGCGCCCCGCTTTCCTTCGCCAGGAGAACCAGTTCGTCGGCGGTTGATCGTGCACCTTCGGCATCACCCACGGCCAGCAGGATTTCGACCATTGGTCCGAGCAATCTGGGGTGCGGTACGCCAGTGAACGATCCCGGCCTGTCGCTGGACCGGCTGACGACATCCCGGATCGAGGCGGCGGCATTGCCCTTGCCGGTCGCCAGCATCAGCAAAGCGCGTCCCGGTTGCGGCTCGCAGCCATGACGGCTGGCCCCGCGGAACATCCGGTCGGCTTCCTCGAAGTCACCACGCAGCCGGCAGAGTTCGCCGCACTGGTAATATGCGCGGCCGACCACGGCCTCAGAACGGTCAGCCAGATGCCGGCATGCGTTGAGCGCTTCCTCCAATGCACCGGACCAATCGCCTTGGATCTGCATGATTTCCGACCGATGAACGAGGCACTGGCCGCGAAAGGGTGCGAGGTCGGGCTGCGCCGTGCACCAATCGTTCAATTGCTTCGTCCATTCGCGTGCGCGCCCAAGGTCGAAGATGCGCTGGCAGGTCAGGATAACGGCGCAGTAGATGATGCCAACCAGGATCGGAGAGACGTCACCTGCCGAAACGCCGACCATTGCGTCATCGAGTAGTGCGACCCCTTCGGTGGGTCGTTGCAACCCGACAACGGCTTGGCCTTTGCCCAGCAGCGCCAGAGCCAACAGATCGCTGTCGGCAAAACGGTTGGCCAATACGATGGCCTCATCGCAGGCCGCGCAGGCAGTCTCGCACTCACCCCCGAACATGGCCATAAGGCCATCGAGGACGAGTACATAGCCCCGTTCGACACAGTCACGGCCGTGATCATTGAGAAGCCGCTTGGCGCGCGATAACCAGCCGGTTCCGTGCGCCGGTTCCCCAGCGAGCAGATGGGACAGGCTGAGCCAGAACCCCCACCGAGCGGCCTGGCCGAGGGCGTGCCGACCGACGCAGAGATGATGCAGTCGAGTCCACGCTGCCATCGCCTGGGTGTCTTGACCCACCAGGTAGGAAGCTATCGCCAAACGCTCCAGATCGTCGGCTTCGAGCGGCAATATCTGATCTGACGCCGTCAGCTCAGCAAGGGCGCCGGCCCATTGCTGACGATCGAATGCCGCCCTGGCCCGATCAAGCCTGTCGGACGAAACCATAACTTAATTTAGCACAGTCCGAACCATCCCAGGGATTTCTTCGGCCGCCAAGGGGGCTGGCCGATGACGCCCTGCTCACTCTTCGTTTGAGCAGGATGATTGCTGGTCTCGTCGCTGCCTGGAAGGACTGTCGGGGACGAGACTTCCGGGTCATGAACGGCCGGGCCAATCAAGGTGATCGGCCCTCGAGGGTCCGCTATGCCCCGAAAGCGACCGCGCTTCCCGACGTTTCTGAAGAACCGACAAACTCGTCCTCCTCAGTAACCGAGGAGCACGACTATGGACGACATTGCCGACTTCCCGCTACCGACACCCCGGCGGATACCCTGGAATAAGGGCAAACTGACAGGAGCCAAGCCACCGCTACGTCCCTTGCGAGGTCTTGACTTCCAGCGCCAGTAACGGCAGAAACCGGCGCGATGCCACCGACCCACGGTGTCAGGCCGAACGATGGCAAGCGCTTCCCGGGTCTTCGGAAACAGCCGACAGACCCAGCCCAGAACCACCCTATCCACGGCTAACAATGGCACGCGACCGGGCCTGCCCCGTCGCAGCACAATGATCTGCCGCCGCAACACGAGGATTTCGGCTTCCACCGCCGCGCGCGGCCGGAGCAGGTCGATCACAAGCGCAACAATCAGTCTGCAGAGATCCGACATCCCGCAGAGGATCACCCGATTCTGCGTCGCATGCAAACCGGATGAAATTTACGACAGGGACACGCCGATGCAGACCTTCCTTGATGCAATGCCGATGACGAAGGAGAAGATGATCGCAGCCTAGCGACATCAGACACCAAAACCCGATCGCTCAAGCAGGCGCCATCTGTCGGATCGAGTTGCGGCTAAAACAAATTAGTGCTGGCCCTTTTCGCCGACCCGCGCGGCAATTCGCACCGGACCATCCCAACGATCTTCGCGCCGAACGCCGGCAGCTTCCATAGCAAGTCTCTTTTCCCGGAGACGCTGCGTGCGTTGGTGCAGCTCCTCCTGTTCCGCGGAAGTAATTCGTTTTGCCACCGCAGTTGCCCTTTCGAGCATCGCTTCTCTTTGGATGGTTTGCCTGCTTACCATTTTGCTACTGCGTCATTTCCTGGAAAACGCCGTTCCGAAACAAAGGGTTCCGCGGCTTCAGGTTACCGAATGGCAACAGTTCCCAACCGTTCGGTTAGCCGAATTAGAATGAGGCTAAGCCGGATCTTGCCGCGTGCCTGGCGCCGCAGCACCATCACCTGATGCCGCAGCGCCATATTCTCCGCCGTAAGTTGGCCGTTCGATTTGAAGGGAGAGGTGTCCAGCATCAGCACCTGTGAGACAGATTTAACGGCTTGAGGATTGGAGGATTTCTGGCTCATCGTAACCATCAAGGAGTGGAGATGAGACAGAAATCCGGGTACGCCGATTCTTCGTCTGAGCGGATTGTGAAAGACATCCGCCGGGCAACCCGCAAGCGCCATTCGGCTGAAGAGAAAATCCGCATCGTTCTGGACGGCCTGCGC
>JARRNI010000442.1:0-4413 GCA_037385125.1 Pseudolabrys sp. | reverse complement strand
CGCCGGCCACGCCATGAACGAGCGCGCCGACGAACTGGCGCGCGAAGGCCTCGTTGCCGCCCGCGCCGGCGCCAAGGGCGCGATGAAGGCGAAGTAACTCTCGGTGTGATGCCCCGCGAAATCGGGGCATCCAGTACGCCGCAGCGCCGCGGTTCAGTTCGCTGACATTTGTGATTACTGGATCGCCCGCTTGCGCGGGCGATGACAGCCGAGCAAAGCGGCGAGGCTTTCGCGCTTCAAACCTCCTTCAGCAGCGCCTCGCCGCTGGTGACCTCGCATTTGCCGGGCGCGTCCTCGACGTGGACCGCCTTCACCACGCCGTCGTCGACCAGCATCGAAAAGCGCTTGACGCGCGTGCCGAGGCCGGCGGCGGAGCCGTCGAAGGCGAGATCGATGCCCTTGGCGAACTCGCCATTGCCGTCGGCGAGGAGGTCGATCTTGCCGTCGGCGCCGCTAGCCTTGTTCCAGGCGTCCATGACGAACACGTCGTTGACGCCGGTCACGGCGACGGTGTCGACGCCCTTTTTCTTGAAGCCGTCGACATTGTTGAGGAAGCTCGGCATGTGCAGGTTCGAGCAGGTCGGGGTGAAGGCGCCGGGCACGCCGAACAGCGCGACCTTCTTGCCCTTGAACACCTCGTCGGTTGTTTTCGGCTTCGGACCCTCCGCCGTCATCACGCGGAATGTGGCGCTGGGCAGTCTGTCGCCGACCTTGATGGGCATGGCTGTTTCCTCTCGTACTGATGCCGTAGCGGGTGGGAAGGCGCAAAATAGCGCAAGCCGCGGATTAGTCGAGACGGGTCGTCACTTGAATCGGGCGGACGCCCTCGACGATGGTGAAGGTCAGTTCGACAGCGCCCTTCGGGCTGACGCCGGGCGGCAGGCCGTCGAGCGCGAAGGCAAATTCCCGGTGGCCGGCAGGCGCGCCCGGCGCCGGCTTGGGGATGGGCAAGGCCCACTCCGGCGTCGGCCCCTCGACGAAGACCTGAATTTTCTCGTCAGCCGGCGCCTTCAGATCAACCATGACTAGCGGCTTGGCGCCATCTTTCACGCGTTTCACCGTCAGGCCGGCCTGCGCGGCCGTGACCGGCTTGGGCACGCGGGCCTCGGCGGCGGCGAGCGTGGCGTTCTGCGCGCTCGTGCCGGGCACGAGCGTCAATTGTGCACTGCCTTGCGCCGGCACGCACAGTTTAGCGCACACCGCGTAATTGAGTTTGAGGTGCAGATCGACCGGCTTGCTCTTGTCCTGGGGCGTCACGTCGAGCGGAAAGGTGACTCCGTTCTTGTAGCCGAGCGTATTGCCGGTCTCGTCGGTGTAGAGGTACGGCGCCGGATAGCGTACCTCGGCGCGCTTGAGGTTTTCCGAGCCCGAAAAATCGAATCGCGGCGGCACGCCGGAATCGCCGGGATAGCGCCAATAGGTATGCCAGCCCGGTCCCATCTTGATTTCGATGCCGGCGCGCAGGGGCGTGGCGCCAGCTTTGTTGCTTCCGGCGATCAGGCGAAACGCCGAATAGCTGTCTTGCGCCCAGGCGGAGACGTCGGCGGCACGCGCCGGAGCGGTGAACGTCATGGCCAGCGCGGCTGCGCCGATGGCGATGAGAAGCGTTTTGCGAACGTTTTTCATGCGTCCCCGTCTAACCGGTAAGTCCATGCCGAGCCACTGAATTCATCGTGAGCAGCCCTTGATCAAGATCGGAGCAGTACGGCCATTTCGCCACAATTACCGGCTTGAATTATGACGGTTGTTGGTCGAACTTTCCGCAGCATGCGTCGTTTGCAAAGGCAGAACGATCAGGTAACCTTGCGACATGAAGCTTTCCCGAAAGGCCGATGAATCGATGACCGCACGCGGCTATCTCGACGGCCAGATGTTGATCGCAATGCCGGCGATGAACGACGAGCGTTTCACGCGCACGGTGATCTATGTCTGCGCCCATTCGAGCGAAGGCGCCATGGGCATCGTGGTCAATCAGCCGGCCGCCAACATCAAATTCCCCGACCTGCTGGTGCAGCTCGAGGTGATCCCGGCGACGGAGCGAATCGAGCTGCCGAACAAGGCGGAAGGCGTCAAGGTGCTCAAGGGCGGCCCGGTCGAGACTGGCCGTGGTTTCGTGCTGCATTCGGCCGACTATTTCATCGAGAATTCGACGCTGCCGATCGACGAGGGCATCTGCCTCACCGCTACGCTCGACATCCTCAAGGCGATCGCGCGAGGCAACGGCCCAGCCAGCGCCGTGCTCGCGCTCGGCTATGCCGGCTGGGCGCCCGGCCAGCTCGAGAACGAGATCCAGGAGAACGGCTGGCTGCATTGCGCGGCCGATCCGGAATTGATTTTCGGCAACGACATCGATGCCAAATACGAAAAAGCGTTGCGCAAGATCGGCATCGATCTCGGCATGCTGTCGAGCGAAGCCGGGCACGCCTGATTTTGGACTGTTGGCCATTCGTTCCCGCGCAAGCGAGGGCCTAGGAAAATTTATTCTACGACGTGGACCAATAATCCAGCTCCGAATTCGCAGGCGGGTAGACGAACGCGTAATCCGCCTTTCTTTGCGTAAATGACGGATTACATTTCGTTGATTCGCCCTACGGACTATCGTAGCGTCACGTCTTCTGGCTTAAAACCGGCTGAACGCCCCGGACGGCATAAGCGACCACGGGCTCGGCGAACCCTTTGACCGGCTCCGGGGGCATGCGCGCAAGTATGAACTCAGGGGCGAGCGCCGCGCGCACCGCTTCGCTCACAAGGACGTCCACTCCGTGAAGGCGCGTCAGCGCCTGTATGCGCGCTGCGAGGTTGACCGTGCGTCCGATGAACGCGTACTCCCTCCGCTCGCTGGAGCCCACATGTCCCGCTAGCCCCGGCCCGCGATCGATACCGATGCCGATTGCAATCCTTGGCAGTTCGTCGCGCTCGAGTTCGACATTGTACTCACGGATTGCCGTGCGCATGGCCGGGGCTGCGCGTACCGCGTCGTCGCACTCCCAGGGGTTCGGCTGGATCGCGCCAAAGTAAGCGACGACACCGTCGCCAACGAGGCTTCCAACATGTCCGCGATGCTCGTCGATCGCATCGCTCATCCGCTGATAATAGCCGTTGATCACACGGAGCAACACCTCTGGATCCAGCCGCTCGCTCATGGCGCTGAAGCCTACGAGATCGACAAACATCGCGGTCGCTAGCTTGCGCTCCGCTACGAGCCTGATGTCGGACTGTATTTCGTCGACGATTAGCTGCTGCACAATGCCCGCCGGCGCAAGCCGAGAGCATGTCTGCTGAAGGCGCTCAAGCGCGGCGTCGACCGTTGCCAGCTACGCCCGGAGGCTTTTAGCCCGCTGCCATTGGCGGTAGAGCGCGACTGCGAGAACCGCGAAAAGAATGAACGCGGTGGCCGTTGCAACCGTGCCGATCATGGTTGATCTATGACCATAGCGGCCATGCGACAGAGCCCGTTAGCCAGCGATGCTACTCCGGCAGCCTCCAGGAACTGTGGCACTGAGAGCCGATCGAGCAGGACGTGGGCACGTCGCTGAAGCACCGCGGAATCATACCAGATCGTCTCCCGCGCGAACCGCACCAGCAACCGCTCGATATCATCCAACTCGGGAGCGTCGAGATGAGTCAGGACCTGCTTGAGCGTCGGCTTGTCCAGGCCTTCACGCTCCAGGGCCTCGCCGATCTCGAGCGCGTCCGTTTGGCAGCCCAGACCTCGCGCAATGATCGCGAACATCAAGAGCTTGCACCGCGACTTAAGATGAGACGAGGCTAACATTTCCTCGATCGTTCGACTTAGCGCGACGGCAATCGGCGAGCCCACGTATGTCTCGATCAGCCGGTTGTAGGGAGAGGACGGGCTGCGTTCGGGCGGCGACGCTTGCCCGCGGGATCGATGCCTTTCGAGGAGGCGCCTGATCAAGGGCCGGAGCAGCCGCATCCGGAGTTGGTCGGGCATCCGCTCCAGCGGGCGTGCAGGTATTGCAGGAATTGTATAGGCGCGGTTGAGGAAATCCGTGGCGGCCGTCGTGAATGCGATCTCCTTCATCTCGTCATTGCTGATACCGGCTCGGCGGAGCGCTTGGCGGGCATCGCGCGCTCTTGCGGGCCCCGCGCGCGACTGACTCCGCCCGAAGGCTATGGCGGCGGTCGTCTGTGGCGCGAGATTTGCGTTCAGTTCCTGCTCCATGCGCTGGATGCGGGCTTCGCTCATTCCCAGGCCCCAAAGCAGCGCCCGCTGGGCGGCTTACATCCACCATACGATAGCAGCGATGAGGCAAACGGAGGCCAGATAGTGTCTGGCCAACCTATCGTAGCGAGTTGCGATCCTGCGGAAGTCCTTGAGCCTGCAGAAGGCGTTCTCGATGCGATGGTGCCACTTGTATGCCGGCTTGTTGAAGCTGAAGGACTGCTTGC
>JARRNI010000441.1:0-4416 GCA_037385125.1 Pseudolabrys sp. | reverse complement strand
CAGATGTCGCGGTCGGTGAAGCCTTCGCGGCGTAAGCGCTCGCGGTCTTCCTCTTCCACTTGGTCCGGCTCGTCCGTCAGCTTGACCGCGAAGTCGAGCATGGAGTGCTGGCGCGCATCGAGCCGCGCCACGCGGTAGTTCATCACGATCTGCTCGCCCTAGAGCGGATTGCTGGAATACTGCCGGATGGCGGCGCCGTGCGCGGTGAGGCAGTAGTAGCAGCGGTTCTGCGCCGACACCGCCACCGCGATCATCTCGCGCTCGAGCTTGGAAAGCCCGCTCTCGCCCAGCATCAGGTCGTTGTACATGGCGACGAAGGCTTCCAGCTTCTTCAAGTCGAAGGCATAGGCGACGAGCACATTGGGCACGAAGCCGAGCTTCTCCTGGCATTTCTGGAAATAGGCGGTCATGGCCGGCGACAGCTCCGCCTGCGGCAGGTCGAGCGCGATCACCGGCTGGTCGTCGGCTGCCTGCTCCGCCGGGCCGGGCCTGCCGCCCGCGCGGGCCGGCGCCGATCCGGTCTCGCCCTTGACGGCGCGCAGCGCCGCCTTGCCGCTTGCCTTTACCGGCTTGTTGGCCTTGGCCATGGTTCTTGCATCCCTTTTCCGCGTTCCTCGTGCGGCCAAGCCTACATACTTCCGGCCGCCCGCGATACGACCCGGGTCGCCTGTTTTCGCTTTTTGTCTCAGCGGCTTATATGGATGGAGGCGGCCTGCCTTGCTCTGGGTCGCAAGGCGGTCACCAAACGGTGGCTTGCTCTCGACGTGCCGCCGCACAAGGTGAACACTCTGCTTGAGGGTGCGACTGATTCTCGCGCGCACGATCCCGAAACGGCGGGTGGCGGTTTTCGGAAGAGATAGTGCGCTAAAAAAGCTCGGCTCGAGGGAGACCCATGGCCGTCGAGATCGTCCACTACGAGGAAGAAGCCGCTGCCCGCGCCGCCATCCGTGAGGCCGGCGCCCTGCTGGCCGAGCGCCGCCCCGAAGTGCCGCCCAATTTCATCGCCCATCTTTATGCGCGCGCGGTGCCCGAGGACGTGGTGCATTATACCGCCGCCGACCTTGCCGGGCTCGGCGAGGGCGCGTGGGATTTCCTTACCGAGCGTGCGCCCGGCATGCCGAAGATCCGCTGCCGGACGGCGAGCTTGCAGGACGGCGGCGAGCCGCGGCCGGTGCTGGTGCTTGAGATCGCCAACGACGACATGCCGTTCCTGGTCGATTCGGTCATGGGCGAGCTCGCCGAGTGCAAGCTAACCATGCGGCTGGTGGCGCATCCGGTGTTTGGCGTGCAGCGCGAGGACGGCAAGCTCGTCGCGCTCGGCGCTGCCGAGGCGGCCGGCAGCGCGCGCGAAAGCTTCATCCATATCCATCTCGATCCGCTCGACACCGCCGCCTGTGCCGACCTGGTGCAGGGGCTCGAAAACGTGCTGGCCGAGGTGCGTCTGGCCGTGCGCGACTGGCGGCCGATGCTCGAGCGCGTCAACGGCATCGTCGCCGATCTCAAGACCAACCCGCCGCCGCTGCCGGTGGACGAGATCGCCGAAGCGGTGCAGTTCCTGCAATGGCTAGTGGCCGACAACTTCACCTTCCTTGGCGTGCGCGATTACACGTTCGACGGCCATGCGCTGGAGCCAGACCACGAAAGCGCGCTCGGCATCATGCGCTCGCGTGAGCTGCGCGTGCTCAAGCGCGGTGAGGAGCAGCTCGAGATTACGCCGGAGATCATGGCGTTCCTCAAGGAGCCGCGCCCGCTCATTATCGCCAAGGCCAACATCCATGCCCGCGTGCACCGGCGCGTCTATCTCGACTATGTCGGGGTCAAGCGCTTCGGCGCCGCCGGCAACCTGACCGGCGAATTCCGCATCATCGGCCTGTTCACCTCGAGCGCCTATACGCGCTCGGCGCACGGCATTCCCTATCTGCGCCGCAAGCTGGCGGCGGTCGAAAAGCGTGCCGGTTTCGAGCGCAGCAGCCATTCCGGCAAGGCGCTGGCCAACGTGCTGGAGCATTATCCGCGCGACGAGCTGTTCCAGGTCGACGACGACACGCTCTACCGCTTCGTGATGACCATCCTCCAGCTCGACGAGCGCCCGCGCGTGCGGGTGCTGGCGCGGCTCGACCAGTTCGACCGTTTCGTCTCGGTGCTGGTCTACGTGCCGCGCGAGCGCTACGACAGCCATGTCCGCGCCGAGATCGGCGACTATCTGGCGCAAGCCTTCGACGGGCGGGTATCGGCCTTCTATCCGTTCTTCCCGGAAGGGCCGATGGTGCGCGTGCATTTCATCATCGGCCGTTCCGGCGCCGCCACGCCGCCGCTCGATCAGAGCAAGCTCGAGCAGGACGTCGCGGCCATCGTGCGCACCTGGAACGACGAGCTCGCCGAGGTGCTGGCGCGCGAGTATCCGCCGGCCAAGGCGAGCGCGCTGTTTGCCCGCTATCACGACGCCTTCTCGGTCGGCTTCCACGCGGTCTATTCGCCGCAGAGCGCCGCCGACGACATCCACGCGATCGAGGCGCTCAGCGAGGAGCGGCCGCTCGGCGTGGATTTCCACCCGCGGGCGGATACCGACCACCGCTCGGTCGGCCTCAAGGTGTGGAGCTTCGTGCGCCCGCTGCCGCTGTCGGAGCGCGTGCCGGTGCTGGAGAACATGGGCTTCCAGGTGATGAACGAGCGCACCTACCGCATCGCGCCGGCGGGCACCCAGCACCGGCTGTGGCTGCACGACATGCGGCTCGAATGCAAGGACGGCGGCGAGATCGACCTGGCCCGCGACAAGGCGCGGCTGGAAGCCGCCTTCCTGATGGTGATGCGGGGGCTGGCGGAGAACGACGGCTACAACGCGCTGACGCTCGTCGGCCGCTTAAGCTGGCGCGACGTGGCGCTGATCCGCGCGCTGTCGCGCTTCCTGCGCCAGATCCGCGTGCCGTTTTCGCAGGATTACTTGTGGGCGACGCTCACCAAGCACGCCGCGGTCGCCGCCGACATCGTCGAATTGTTCCACGCGCGCTTCAATCCGAGTGCCGACGCCGAGGCGAAGCGCGCCGACGCGCAGGCGGCGCTGGCCGAGCGCATCGAAGAGGCCCTGCAAGGCGTGGAAAGCCTCGACGAGGACCGCATCCTGCGCCATTTCGTCAATGCGGTGCAGGCGGCGATTCGCACCAACTACTTCCAGACCGACGCGGCCGGCCAGCCCAAGCCGATCATCTCGATCAAGTTCGAAAGCGGCAAGCTCACCGGCATCCCGCTGCCGCATCCGCTCTACGAGATTTTCGTCTATTCGCCGCGGGTGGAAGGCGTGCACCTGCGCTTCGGTAAGGTGGCGCGCGGCGGCATCCGTTGGTCGGACCGGCCGCAGGACTTCCGCACCGAAATCCTCGGCCTGGTGAAGGCGCAGCAGGTGAAGAACGCGGTGATCGTGCCGGTCGGCGCCAAGGGCGGCTTCGTGCCCAAGCTGATGCCGAAGGGCGCCCCGCGCGACGTGGTGCAGGCCGAAGGTGTCGCCACCTACAAGCTTTTCATCTCCATCCTGCTCGACATCACCGACAATATCGCCACCGACGGCGCCATCATTCCGCCGCCGAACGTGGTGCGTCACGAAGGCGACGATCCTTATCTGGTGGTCGCCGCCGACAAGGGCACCGCTACCTTTTCCGACATCGCCAACGAGATCGCCGTGGCCCACGATTACTGGCTGGGCGACGCTTTCGCGTCGGGAGGATCGGCCGGCTACGACCACAAGGCCATGGGCATCACCGCGCGCGGCGCCTGGGAATCGGTCAAGCGCCATTTCCGCGAGATGGACGTCAACATCCACGAGACGCCGTTCACCGCGGCCGGCGTCGGCGACATGTCGGGCGACGTGTTCGGCAACGGCATGCTGCGCGAGAACACCACCAGACTGGTGGCGGCCTTCGACCACCGCGACATCTTCATCGACCCCGACCCCGACCCGGCCGCGAGCTTCGCCGAGCGCAAGCGCCTGTTCGAACTGCCGCGATCGAGCTGGAAGGACTACGACAAGGCACTGATCTCCAAGGGCGGCGGCGTCTACCCGCGTTCGTCGAAATCGATCCAGCTTTCGCGGGAAGCGCAGGCGCTGTTCGGCGTGGGCGCGAGCGTGACGCCGCAGGATCTGATGAAGGCGGTGCTGAAGGCGCCGGTCGATCTCCTGTTCTTCGGCGGCATCGGCACCTATGTGCGCGCCTCGCAGGAAAGCGATGCCGATGCCGGCGACCGCGCCAACGACGCCATCCGCGTCACCGGCGCCGAGCTGCGCTGCAAGGTGGTGGGCGAAGGCGCCAATCTGGGCATGACCCAGTGCGGCCGCGTCGAGGCGGCGCGCAAGGGCGTCAGGCTGAACACCGACGCCATCGACAATTCCGCCGGCGTCAACACCTCCGACGTCGAGGTCAACAT
>JARRNI010000440.1:0-7192 GCA_037385125.1 Pseudolabrys sp. | reverse complement strand
ATCGCCGCACGCTGCCGGAACAGGTCGATCACAACCGCAAAAATCAGTCTGCAGAGATCCAACATTCCGCAGAGGATCATCCGATTCTGTGTCTCACGCCAACCGGATGGAATTTACGATAGGGACAGGGCGCTCAGGGTGCAAAGCTCAGCGCGCCGGCTCCGCCGGAGCCGCGAAAAGGATGCGCGGATCGAAGCGGTAGACCAGCGAGGCCATGACCACGTGGTCGTCGAAGCTCTTGCTCGAGTCGTTCGAATGGTCGTGAATGTAGTGATAAGTGACGCGGACATTGGTCCGGTACGAGAACACGTGCGGGAACAGCACGGTGGCGCCGGGGATGAGCAGCGTGTCGTTGCGCTTGGCGCCGGTCGTTGCAACGCGATCGGCGCGGTAATGGCGCTGAATCGCCGACAGCTCGGCACCGAGGGTTAGCCAGCTGGTGACGGGCTTGAGGGCTTCGACCTTGCCGCCCAGCTCCCAATAGGCGCCGGGCTGGAGGTCGCCGACCAGCGGCGAAAGGTATGTGCCGGACATGTCGCTGTAGCGCGCCCAAGGCGACAGGATCAGGACGCTGCCGTTGCCGAGCAGGTTGGGAAAGGCCAGGTGCCCCCGCGCCTCCATATAGAAGCCGCTGCTGGTGGGAAAGAACTTGTCGTAGGAGCGGTAGGCGGCGCGCAGCTGCAGCGAGCGGAAGGCTCGCTGGGTGGCGCTTTCGAAGGTCGCGCCGACCGCGCCCTCGCCGTAAAAGAAGTGATGGTCGTAGTATGCAGCCGCGCCGCCAACCGTCGGCACCATCGCCCAGCCCGGCAAGATGTCGATCACCGGCCCGGTGTCGAGGATCGCCTTGCCGTAATCGAGGTCGTGGCTCTTGCTGTAGATGCGGCCGTTGACCGCGCCGGTGGTGCGCCAGCGCATGTCGCCGATGGAACGCTCGTCATAGAGGATAGCTGAGGCGAGCCCCTCCCCCTCGGTGCGCTTGGGCCCGACGTAATAACGCGGATTGGTCTCCACCGCCGTGCCGAACGCGAGGGTAACCTGGCTCACGTCCGGCTGCAGCTTGCGGCGGATGCGCTGCAAGCCGGCCTGTGCTTCCGCATTGGCCGGGTTGTTGACCGTCACGCGCTCATAGGCCGACAGCGCCCAGCGCAGCACGCCGGCCTTCTCGGCCGCGCGCGCAAAGCGCAAATTCAGATTCGTGTCCTGCGGATGCCGCAGAATCTGCGCGTAAAGCGCGTCGAGTTCGGGAGAATGCACATTGTGCACTGGCTTCGGCGTCGCTCGCGCGCTGCCGGCTGCGAGAACGAACACGACGAGCGCCAAAGCCACCACGCATGAATGCTGCCAACCGGGCCAACGCATTCGCAAATTCCTACCACCGTGGCCGGGCGACAATGCCGCGTAGCACCCGGCTACCACCTGCATTTTCGTTCAAAAAATAGTATAGTCGCCATAGCAATAGTCGGCAAATCGGTGCAATAATTTTTCCATGAACACCATCGCGCGCGTTTTATGTTCTTTCGCTATCGCCGTGATATGCGCAGGCACCGCGATGGCGCCGGCCGCGGCGAAAGATATCGGCGTCGCTTCGGCGGTCGTCAACCATGTTACCGGATTATACGGCGGGCGCAGCCGCGCGCTGGCAGCCGGCAATTCGATCTTTTCAAACGAGCACATCCGCACCGGCGACGCAAGCAGCGCGCAGATCCTGCTGCGCGACAAAACCAGCCTCAGCATCGGGCCGCGCGCCGATCTAACGCTCGACCGTTTCGTCTACAACCCCGACCGCAGCACCGGCCGGGTGGTGCTCAGCGCGACGCAGGGTGCATTCCGCTTCATCACCGGCGCGCAGAACCCGACACATTACACGATCAAGACGCCGGTGGCAAACCTCGGCCTCCGGGGCACCATTCTAGATGTCCTGATCTCCCGCAACCCAACCACCGGTGAAACCACGACCATCGTCATCTTGATCAGCGGCAGCGTGACCGGGACGGTGGGCAATAAGCAATACGTGCTGAACATACCCGGCACGGCCTATGTCTTTTCAAGCGATGGCAGTACCGGCGGATCGCGGCTCATGTTCTTTGACGCCAGTTCGTCGAGATAGTCCTGCCAATAGCGCGCATAGTTGCGGCCGAGATCGCGTAGGTAGCTCCAGCCGTAAATGCCCGTGTCATGCAGATCGTCGAACACCAGGCGCACGGCGTAATTGCCGATCGGCAGCACTTCGAGAATCTGGACATCGCTCTTACCCGGAACGGTCTTGCGCTCTTCCGCCGAATCGCCCTGCACTTCCGCGCTCGGGCTTTTCACGCGCAGATATTCGGCCGACAGGTCGAAGCGCTCGCCGCCCTCGAAGCTGACGGTGAGTGTCTTGCGGTCCTTGTGCAGGCGAAGTTCGTCGGCGTCGTGTGGAGTTTCGCGCCAAAAGCCTATACAGCTGGTCCGATCAGCAGTCGCCAGCTTCACAACCTGGACTTTTCCAATGACGTTAGGTTAGAGCCGAACCATTGATACCCCTGCAATTTGTTCAAATGGAATTTTCGGGAGGGGCAAGTTCACCGCTAAACCAGCGACGCCGAGGAGCTCGATGGCCGCCGAAGGTAGGACGATGACCACGATGTGGCGATTGTTGGCTTTTGCTGTTTTCCTGTTGCTTTCGACCTTTGCGCTCGTCAACGCACAAACGCCAATCATCGGCATCGCTTCTGTCATTGACGGGGACACCATCGAAGTCCACGGCCAGCGCATTCGCTTGTTCGGCATCGACGCACCCGAGGGCCGCCAGCTCTGTGTGCGGCCCACAGGCGAACGCTGGCGCTGCGGACAGCAGGCAAGCTTTGCGCTGGCTGATCAAATTGGACGTGCCACGATACGGTGCGAACAGCGCGATGTGGACCATTACGGTCGCGTCGTCGCCGTCTGCTTCAAGGGCGTCGAGGATTTGAGCCGCTGGATGGTCGCCAATGGCTGGGCGGTCGCTTATCGGCGATATTCCTTGGATTACGTTGCCGACGAGGATATTGCCCGACGAAACCGTATTAACATCTGGTCAGGCGAATTCGACATGCCCTGGGATTGGCGCAGGCAGAATCAACATCGATGAGGGGCGCCATGAAGTCGGGGCCGGCTCCATCGACGCAGGAAGTGCTCGCGGGCCTGGTCGAACGCGTGACGTTCCATAGTGCCGAAAACGGCTTCTGTGTATTGCGTATCAAGGCGCGTGGGCACCGCGATATCGTGACGGTGGTCGGGCACTCGGCGACGATCGCGGCGGGTGAGTGGATCACCGCCTCGGGCGAGTGGGTCAACGACCGAACCCATGGCCAGCAGTTCAAGGCACGGTTCCTGCGCACTTCGCCACCGACGTCGGCCGACGGCATCGAGAAATACCTCTCATCCGGCATGATCCGCGGGGTGGGGCCGGTCTATGCCAAGAAGCTCGTACGCGCGTTCGGTGAGAAGGTGTTCGACGTCATCGAGGCGGCGCCGGACCGGCTGCGCGAGGTCGACGGCATCGGCCCCGTGCGCGCCGCCAGCATTCTGGCCGCCTGGGCCGAGCAGAAGGCGGTGCGGGAAATCATGGTGTTCCTGCACAGCCACGGCGTCGGCACGGCAAGAGCGGTAAGGATCTTCAAGACCTACGGCGGCGACGCCATCCAGGTGATGACCGAGAACCCGTACCGGCTGGCGCGCGACATCCGCGGCATCGGGTTTAAGACGGCCGATGCCATCGCCATGAAGCTCGGCATCGAGAGAACCGCGACAATGCGGGTGCAGGCGGGGATATCCTATGCGCTGACCGAGGCGATGGATGAAGGGCACTGCGGCTTGCCGACCGACCAGCTGGTGCCGCTCGCCGAAAAGCTTCTGGAGGTCCCGCAGGAACTCGCCCGCACGGCCCTTGATCTTGAACTTCATGAGGGCAGCGTGCTCGCCGAGCGGGTCGGCGACACACCTTGTGTGTTTCTAGCCGGCCTGCATCGCGCCGAGCGCACCGTTGCCGACCGGTTGATGCGGCTCGCCAATGGCACGCTGCCGTGGCCCTGGATCGATCCGGACAAGGCACTGCCCTGGGTTGAGAAGCACATCGGCCTGTCGCTTGCGGAAAGCCAGACCGCCGCGATCAGGCTCGCGCTGACGTCCAAGGTCATGGTGATGACAGGTGGGCCGGGGGTCGGTAAGACCACCATCGTGAGGGGCATCCTGCGCATCCTTGCTGCCAAGGGCACCGACCTCCTCCTGTGCGCTCCGACCGGCCGCGCCGCCAAGCGCATGACCGAGGCGACGGGTTTCGAGGCCAAGACCATCCACCGCCTGCTCGAGGTCGACCCCAAGGACGGCGGCTTCAAGCGCGGCGAGGACAATCCGCTCGACTGCGATCTCCTGGTGGTCGACGAAGCCTCCATGGTTGACGTGATGCTGATGCAGGCCCTGCTGCGAGCCGTCCCCGACCGGGCCGCCCTGCTGATCGTGGGTGATATCGACCAGCTGCCGTCCGTAGGCCCCGGCCAGGTCCTAGCCGACATCATCTCGTCCGGCGCCGTGCTGGTGGTCCGGCTCACCGAGGTGTTCCGGCAGGCGGCGCAAAGCCGCATCATCACCAATGCGCACCGCATCAACCGGGGCTTGATCCCGGATCTCAGCCCACCGGAGAACGAGAGCGACTTCTATTTCGTGCAGGCCGAGGATCCGGAGACAGCCGTCGCCCGCATCATCGAACTGGTAAAGACACGAATTCCCAAGCGGTTTAACCTCGACCCGGTCCGCGACATCCAGGTGCTATGCCCGATGAACCGCGGTGGCGCCGGGGCGCGTTCGTTGAATATCGAACTGCAGGCTGCGCTCAATCCCGCGGGCGAACGCAAGGTCGAACGGTTCGGCTGGACCTTCGCGCCCGGCGACAAGGTCATGCAGATCGAGAACGACTACGACAAGGAGGTCTACAACGGCGACATCGGCACAATTGATGACGTCGACGCCAATGCAGGCGAGCTGATTGTGACCTTTGACGGCCGGTTCGTGACCTACGGCTTCGGCGAACTGGACATGCTGGTGCCGGCCTACGCGGCAACCATTCACAAGAGCCAAGGCTCGGAATATCCAGCCGTGGTGATCCCGGTGCTCACCCAGCATTACGCCATGCTGCAACGAAACCTGCTCTATACCGGCGTTACCCGAGGCAAGAGACTTGTAGTGCTGGTGGGACAGAAGAAGGCGGTCGCTATCGCGGTGCGTAATGTTTCGGGAAGGCGGCGGTGGTCGAAACTCGCCGAATGGCTACGTCCTGCCCGCTCAGCCACCCAACAAGCCGCCATGACGGGCTGACGATGGTTGCCGAGGATTTTTTGCATGATGCCAGAGTCCGAGAATGGCTCGGTGGTATCGAGCCGGCGTGGACCTTGCTGACTTTCGACAGTCTTCGCGCGCTGCGGCAACCGCTTTCGACCAGTGATGGACCGATCAGGTTTGCCACTAACCTGACTGCTGATGATGTCCAAGCGTCACCTGCAGCCCGAAACGCACTCATTTTGATAAAACGTGTCGTTGAAAGCGCCGGACTTGCCGTCACCGCAACGGGTAACCTCACCCGCGCTGTCGTCGCCGAAATGTCCAAAGTGATCGATTGGCCGGATTACGATCAGGCTGATGCGTTCCGCTTCAGCAAGGTCATCAACGAACCCGATTTCATGCCGCTCCACATCGTCCGGCTCCTCTGTGAGGCCGCCGGCCTTGTGAAGATCAAGCGGGGTAAATTGGTTGCGACGCCGAACGCCAAGCAGCGTCTGGCCGAGCCGGGGGGACTGGTCGCGCTCCTGGCTCAGATCGCGTTCTGGCGGTTTGATCTGAGTTATTTTGCCAGAGGCCTGCTCGGCTCATGGCCTCAGGACGATATTGGCATTGCGCTCTGGTCGCTTTCGGTTTGTGGCAATGATTGGCAGTCCGCAGAAAATTTGACGCGGCTCTGCACGATCCCAAGGCTTGAGATGCTGACCGGCGATTGGGATCGAACTCCGTTCGCATTCGAGGGCCGGATTCTGCGGCCGCTCTTGTGGTTCGGCCTGCTCGATCATCGCGACGAGCAAATCACGGAGTCTCGATTCAGTAAGCGTCATTTCTATAGGAAGACCAGATTGTTTGACCGGCTTCTGACGTTCGCCGTCGAAATAGAGCGGGCACCGGTTCGCTACCGACACTGAGATACTTCTTTCTTTCGAAGGCGGTGCGCGACATAAAGCACTGAATGAGTCGAATCGGTCTTTTGTAAATCGGCCAATTTATTATTGGCGCAACGTCGGCGCGACGGCTGGTTTGGGACCCACAAAACGCACCTACTCGTGTCCGCTATTCGCGGTATAGCGGACGTCGCTCCCGCATCGCAAAATGCCTGCTAATGACCCAGCCTGTGTGGAAACGCATTGATTTGATAGAGTGATTCCGATCAGCGAGGGATCGGGATGAAACGGTTCCCTGCAAGCGCTGGGGTTTACCGGTGCTGTGCCGGAGGTAACCGGGCGGCCAGCCTATCATCCCGCGACGCTGCTGAAGATCTACCTCTATGGTTATCTCAACCGCATCCAGTCGAGCCGACGGCTGGAACGGGAGACCCTGCACAACATTGAGCTGAGCATCATTTTTAATGCGGAAAGGGAACCGCTGGCGCACGAAGCCTTACAAATTGAGGACAAGGTAGGAACCATGCTCTCTTGCAATGTGGCGGTGCAGGATGTCGGCGGCGGCAAGACGGAAGTCGCCGCGATCGATCCGGTCGCCTCGATGCAGGCCATCGACAATCCGAAGCTGCGCGAGGCGGCTGAACGGGTGCAGGGGATGCTCAAGAAAGTCATCGCCAGCCTATGACCCAGTCAGCAGGCTGCCAGAACAGGACCTTCTGCATCGTCTCGGCGTGAAAGAAAGGGTGAATCTGCGCTCTTTTTAGGGCAGCTGTTAGGGCAGAACCTGAAGCGTCAAAATTTATCGAAAACTTCCAGATACTTCTAGCAGGATGCTGAAAAAGGCGTTTTGCGAAGGGCTTGGAATGTGTTTCCGTGCGTGTGCGTGATTCCTTGGGGGGGAGGATGCGATGCGCGGCGAGGATGAGCGATCGGAAGGCTTTTTCAGTTACGTGCGCCTGGAGACGCGCATCCCGGCGGATCATCCGTTGCGAGCGATCCGCGAACTGGTTGACACG
>JARRNI010000439.1:0-4505 GCA_037385125.1 Pseudolabrys sp. | reverse complement strand
GCGACGACGACCCTCGGTGTTCCCGCCGGAGCGCGCACAGTGCCGGGATGCAGTGCGCCGACCAAGGCACCGGCCTATGGGGTGACCGGAGGCTATCTCCTCTACGTCGCGCTGCCGGACCATGGCGGAAAAGCGCGGCTTGCGGAAGCGATCGGGGTCTCCGACATTTCGATCCGCAACGGCTTCGTCGTGCTTCATACGGCGGCAGCGGGCATAGCGGAGAAGCTATGCCGTCACCATGCCGCGAATACGCCGCCTGCCGACGAAGCCAAAGACGCGGCTGCTGCCGATCATTCGGCAGCCCGGCCCGCCGGCGACAAAGACAATAAAGGCAATGGCGGCATCGCCGCGCTTTACACCAAGGCACAGGCCCTCGCGGGCCAGCAGGTCTTCACGCACATCTGCGCCACCTGTCACGGCAAGGACTTGCAGGGCAAATCGGGGCCGCAGATCGCCGGCGCGGCCTTCCTGAAGAAAGCCAAGCTGCTCGGCTGGTCGGTGGGAAATCTGCGTAGCCTCGTGGTCAGCACGATGCCGCGCAGCACCCCGGGCTCGCTGAAGCCGCAACAATATGCCGACGTGTTGGCGTACCTGCTGGCGGTCAACTGCTATCCGGCCGGACACAACAAGTTCCCAACCAAGACGACTGCCGCGCTGAAGCATACGGCCCTGAAGCCGCCGCCGAACATCAAGCCCGACAATGGCGACCTTGGAACCTGCGCGTTCCATCCGGAGCAGAAAGCGGGGCTCGGGACGTCGGGGTGACGCGGACAAGAACTAGAGACTATTGCCCCGGCGCTGGCGACGCCCGCCCTTCTTTGAGCAGCACCCACAACATGAAGAAATTCGCCGCGCAGCACTGGGTTCGGCTTTCCCTACGTGATCGATGCAACGCAAAAATTCGCGCGCGCCTATGACGCCCAGTGCACGCCCGATTTCTTCGGCTTCAACGGGCACGACGAGCTGCAGTATCGCGGCCGGCTCGACGCCTCACGCACCACGTCCGTCGCCGACGCCCGCCGCGACCTGTTCGAGACGATGAAGCAGGTGGCCGAAACCAGCCGCGGACCGGAACAGCAGATGCCGTCGATGGGGTGCTCCATCAAGTGGCGGCATTGAGCCGGCCGGCAGCTTGCGGCAAGCTCACAGTTGCCACACCTGCCCCGGCCACAGCACGCGGAAGCGCTCGGACGGAATTGCCGCTGCCTCAAGGGCGTCGGCCAGCGCCAGGCGCGGCGCGTCGATCGGTTCGTCGGTCAACTGAAACGTGCCGTGGTGGTGGGCGAGCGCGAATTTCGCGCCGCAATCGATCAACGCCTGCACCGCCTCGGCCGGGTTCATGTGCTGGTCGCGCATGAACCAACGCGGCTCGTAGGCGCCGATCGGCAGGATGGCGAGCCGGAACGGCCCGTAGCGTTCGCGCGCGCTGCGGAAAAGCCGGCCTTCGCCGTAGCCGGAGTCGGCGACGAAATAGATGCTCCCGCCGGGCGTTTCAATCACGAACGAGGCCCATAGCGCCATGTTGCGGTCGGACAGGCTGCGCGCGGACCAGTGCTGAGTGGGAACGAGCGTGGCGCTCACGCCCCTGCCGATCTCGACCCTGTCGCCCCAATCGTAGCCTTCGGCTGCGATTACGGAATCGTGATTGCGCATGACGGTGTCGTTGCCAAGCGGCGTGATGACGCGCCCGCGATGGGCCGCCGCTATTCGGGAAAGCGTGGCAAGGTCGAGATGATCGTAGTGGCCGTGCGACACCAGCACGATGTCGACCGGCGGCAGGTCGTCAAACGCAATGCCCGGATCGTTGACCCGTTTCGGCCCGGCGAAGCGGAACGGCGAGGCCCGCCGCGACCAGACCGGGTCGAGCAGCATGTTGAGCCCCGCAGTCTGGATCAGCAGGCTGGCATGACCGACATATGAGATGCGCCAAGCTGCACCATCGACGCGCGCGCGCGGTCGGTCGGCATAGGACGACGGCGCCCAGGCTGGCCATTTCGCGCGTGTGCCGCGGCAGCGACGATCGACGAACCAGCGCCAGAGATCGCACCGGCTTTTCGGCAGCGGCCCCTGCGGATTGAAGAACCGCGTGCCGTCGAAGTGGTCGGAAACCGGGCCGTTGTAATAGCGAGACATGCGGATCCCTCTTGGGCTGCTCGCTACTTACGCCCGCTCACCTCTTTCGGTCCAGAAGCCCGCGCCGCGACGTCACGCCGCCGCGATGCTGGGCGCGTGGCGCGGGTCGTAGTTGAGGATGGGCGCCAGCCAGCGCTCGGCTTCCTCCAGGCTCCAGTCCTTGCGCCGGGCGTAGTCGGCGACCTGGTCGCGCTCGATCTTGCCGACGCCGAAATAGGCGCTCTGCGGATGGCTGAAATAAAGCCCGCACACCGCCGCGCCCGGCATCATGGCGAAGCTTTCCGTCAGTTCGACGCCGATACGTTCGGGCTGCAGCAGGCGGAACAGCGTCGCCTTCTCGGTGTGGTCGGGCTGCGCCGGATAGCCGGGCGCAGGGCGGATGCCGCGGTATTTTTCCGCGATCAGCGCGGCATTGTCGAGCGCCTCGTCCGGCGCGTAGCCCCAGAACTCCTTGCGCACGCGCTGGTGCAGGCGCTCGGCGAAGGCTTCCGCCAGCCGGTCGGCCAGCGCCTTCACCATGATGGCGGAGTAGTCGTCATTGGCGCGCTTGAAGCGGTCGGCCATGGCGTCCCCGCCAAGACCGGCGGTGACCGCAAAGGCGCCGATGTAGTCCGGAACGCCGCTCTCCGCCGGCGCGATGAAGTCGCTGAGCGCCATATTGTGGCGACCCTCGCGCTTGGAGAGCTGCTGGCGCAGGGCATGCAGCGTCGCGGTGGGCACCTCGCGCCCCTCGTCGCCGAACACCAGGATATCGTCGCCTTGGGCCTGCGCCGGCCAGAAGCCGTACACGCCGCCGGCCTTGAACCACTGCTCGGCCACGATCTGGTCGAGCATGGCGCGGGCGTCGTCGTAGAGCGCGCGGGCGGCTTCGCCGACTTTCGCGTCGTCGAGGATGGCGGGGAATTTGCCGGCCAGTTCCCAGGTGCGGAAGAACCGCACCCAGTCGATATAGTCGACCAGCTCGGCGAGCGGATAATCCTCCAGCACCTTCGTGCCTAGCGCGGCCGGCCTCGGTGGCGCATAGGCCGGCCAGTCGAGCTTGAGCGCATTGGCGCGCGCCTGGACCAGCGGCAGCCGCGCCTTGTCCTCCTGCGCGCGCGCATGGGCGGCGGCGACCTTGGCGTATTCGTTGCGAATGCCGGCGACATAACCGGCCTTCGCCTCGGGCGAGAGCAGCGACTGCGCCACGCCGACGGCGCGGCTGGCGTCGTTGACGTGCACGGCCTGACCGCGCCGGTAGTTCGGATGGATCTTCACCGCCGTATGGACGCGGCTGGTGGTGGCGCCGCCGATCAGCAGCGGCAGATCGAACCCTTGCCTCTCCATCTCGGCCGCCACGTGGCACATCTCGTCGAGCGACGGCGTGATCAGGCCGCTGAGGCCGATGATGTCAGCCTTCTCGGCGCGGGCGGTCTCCAGGATCTTGGCGGCCGGCACCATGACGCCGAGATCGATCACCTCGTAATTGTTGCACTGGAGCACGACGCCGACGATGTTCTTGCCGATGTCGTGCACGTCGCCCTTGACGGTCGCCATCACGATCTTGCCGTTGGACGAGGTGTGTGCGCGGCCGTCCTTCTCCTGCTCCATATAGGGCATGAGATAGGCCACCGCCTGCTTCATCACCCGCGCCGACTTGACCACCTGCGGCAGGAACATCTTGCCGGAGCCGAACAGGTCGCCGACGAGGTTCATGCCGTCCATCAGCGGGCCTTCGATCACATGCAGCGGGCGCGCCGCCTTCTGGCGCGCTTCTTCTGTGTCCTGCTCGACGAATTCGGTGATGCCGTGCACCAGCGCGTGCGCCAACCGCCTCTCCACCTGCTCCTCGCGCCACGACAGATCGGCGGACTTGGCCTCCTGACCCTTGCCTTGGAAATTCTTGGCGATATCGAGCAGCCGCTCGGCCGCCTCCGGCCGGCGGTTGAGCACCACGTCCTCGCAGGCCTCGCGCAGTTCCGGATCGAGGTCGTCATAGACCGCCATCTGGCCGGCGTTGACGATCCCCATGTCCATGCCCGCTTTGATGGCATGATAGAGGAACACCGAGTGCATCGCTTCGCGCACGCGCTCGTTGCCGCGGAACGAGAACGACAGGTTCGACACGCCGCCGGAGACATGACTGAAGGGCAGGTTTTTGCGAATCCAGCGCGTCGCCTCGATGAAGTCGACGCCGTAATTGTTGTGCTCCTCCATGCCGGTCGCGACCGCGAAGATGTTCGGGTCGAAGATGATGTCTTCCGGCGGGAAGCCGACCTTGTTCACCAGAATGTCGTAGGCGCGCCGGCAGATTTCCTCCTTGCGCGCTGGCGTGTCGGCCTGGCCCTTCTCGTCGAAGGCCATGACCACCACCGCGGCGCCGTAGCGGCGCA
>JARRNI010000438.1:0-9817 GCA_037385125.1 Pseudolabrys sp. | reverse complement strand
CGCGGAACCGGCCCGACATCCACCGCAAGAAGCAGGTCGCCTGGGAGCGCCCGCACGGCACCCGGGTCGAGATGGAGATCGAGGGCCACTATCAGAAGGGGCCGCACTCCCTCGAGACCTACCTCAAGCAGACGGCCATCGCCAATCCGCACGTGACGCTCATTTACAGGGACCCGCAAGGGGCCGAGACTCGCTTCGCGCGCACGGTGAAGAAGCTGCCGCCGCGGCCGAAGGAGATCAAGCCGCACCCCTACGGCATCGAACTCGGCCGGCTGATCCAGATGCTGAGCGCCACCAAGAAACACACGCTTTTGCAGTTTCTCACCGGCGAATTCTCGCGCGTCGGCCGCAAGACCGCGCTCGACATGATCGAGCAGGCGGGCGGGCGCTTGAGCGCGCGCTCCTATCCGAAACACATCGCGCGCGTGCAGGCGACGGCGCTGCACCGCGCCATCAAGAAGACGCACGTATCGGCGCCGCGCACCGACTGCATCGTGCCGATCGGCGAAGAGAACCTGCTCAAGGGCCTGCGCAAGGAGCTGGAGGCCGACTTCTTCACGGTGACCACGCGTCCCGCAGCCGCCTATCGCGGCAATCCGTTCCAGGTGGAAGTGGGCATCGCCTACGGCCGCAGGGATGACGCCGACATCGAGGTCGACGCGCACGGCCACATGCGCAAGCAACCGGCGGAAGGTGGCGAAGAGCTGATGGCGCACAGGAACGAGCCAGTGCGCCTGCTGCGTTTTGCCAACCGGGTGCCGCTGCTCTACCAGCAGACAAGCTGCGCCATTGCCAAGGCGGTGACGCAGACCAACTGGCGCGGCTACGGCCTACAGCAGTCGAAGGGCGCGCTGCCCATCGCGCCGATGGCGATCGCGGTGCACGTCGCTTCGGTGTGGGTACCCTATACGTCGGAATCGAAGGAGGCGATCGAGCCCTATCCCGAGATCATGAAGGAGATCAAGCTCGGCCTGCAGCAATGTGGGCGCGAGCTTTCGCAATATCTGCGCCGCAACGCGCGGCTGCATGAGGAATACGGCCGGCGCAGCTATATCGAGAAGTTCCTGCCGCATATCGGCATCGCCTTGCAGGAGATGCTGGCGCTGAGCGATGCCGAGCGCGACGCCGATATGAAGAAGCTCGACGACACGCTGCATGCCAGCCGGACGCAAGGACAAGGGTCATGAGCAAGCGCACGCCGGACGATCTCGACCGCCAGACCATCGCGCTCATCGACGAAGTGGCGGGCAAGGTGCACGCCAGCATCGAGCACGGCGAGTTGCCGGAGATCGAGTTGCCGGTGCGCAGCCTGGCCAATGTCGTCTATGACAAGGCCAAAGGCTATTTCGCGCTCGGCCCGGAGCGCAAGACGCGCAGCCTCACGGTCAACACCGCCCGCTCCTTCGCGCAGACGCTGCGCCTGATGGCGGTGTCGCGCGGCATGGTCGAGCACGACGACTTCGCCACCAAGCGCGAGGCCTATTACATCAGCAAGAACTGGGGTGACTGCCGCTTCGACGAGCAGGCCGAATCCGACGCCGTCATGGACGACATCGAAGCCATGGCCTCGCTGCATGGGCTGTCGCGCGAACAACTGCGCTTCTATCCGGAGACGCATGGCGGCGCGGTGGCGGGCCGGCTCATCGTGATCGACCGCAACCCGGCGACGGGGGAAGCGATCGAGGTCGACTGCGGCAATCTCGGCAGCGGCGCCTACAGCATTCCGCGCGCGGTCGAGCACATGGAATTCCGCAGCGCGGCCCGCTTCGTGCTGGCGATCGAGACCGGCGGCATGTTCCAGCGCCTCAACAACCACCGCTTCTGGGACACGGCCAGCTGCATCATCGTCGAGATGGGCGGTGTGCCAACGCGCGCCACGCGGCGCTTCGTGCGGCTGGTGTCGGACAAGCTCGACCTGCCGGTCTATACCTTTGTCGACTGCGATCCGTACGGCTTCGCCAACATCCACCGCACGCTGAAAGTCGGCTCGGGCAACGCGGCGCACCTGAACCGCTTTTTCTGCGTGCCGCGCGCGCGCTTCCTCGGCGTCACGCCGCAGGACATTATCGATTTCGGGCTGGAGGACGCCACCCATCCGCTCAGCAAGGGCGACATCAAGCGCGCCGAGGACGCGCTCGCCAACGACCCCTTTATCGCCGCCCATCCCGAATGGGGCGCCGCCATCCAGCAGATGCTCAAGATGGGCGTGCGCGCCGAGCAGCAGGCGCTGGCCAAATGGGGGCTCAATTACGTGATCGACGAATACCTGCCGCGCAAGCTGGCGGAGCCGGCGCGCTTTCTGCCATAGCTTGTCGGTATCGCGCGTGCGCCAGTTGAAGAGCCGGCAGCGCGCGGATTAGAATTTCGTCAGCCGGCGTCGGCGCAGCAAAGGATCAACCCATGACCTACACCGAGCGAAGCGAAGACGACGTTCTTTGTCACGAGGTTTCCGACGAGGCGCTGGAAGCGGCGGGGCTGGGCCGCGAAAGCGCCAACCCGCAAACGCATCCCTTCGCCATCATCTGCATTCCGTTCGGGCCACGCAGCCAGAAGTGACGGTGCGGCGTGCTCCGCTCTTTCCCGCGAAAGCGGGAATCCAGGAATGCAATCGAAAGTCTAGATGTTGTCGCCGCGGGTGCCCGCTTGCGCGGGGACGAACGGTGAAGGGCACTTCAGTCGGCCGGCACCGGCACGTAGCCGAGCCGGATCGCGCCCATGCCGGCGATGATCGCGATCAGCAGCACGATCGGGATCGCGCAATCGATAATGTCGCCGACCTTGCCGCACCAGTGGCCGAAGGCGCTGTCGCCCACGCGCGCCGCCGCCGCCGAAACCATCGCCATCATGGGAGAACTCTCAGCCGTTGCGAACGAGGGTTCTAAGGCGGGCCGCGCGGACGGAAGATAAAAATTCCGGCAAGCGGCGTAAATTTCGGATAAACGCCGGCAGCGCGACGTCGCTTCTCGCGATTAGGCGACGGCAGCGGGCTCGATTCGGATTTGCGCCGCCAATTCGCGCAGCCGCTCGAGGCCCGGCTCGCGGCGCGGCCAGCCGAGGGATACTTTGTCGTCCTTGTAGCGCGGCAACACGTGCAGATGAAAATGGGGCACCGTCTGCCAGCCGGCCGGCCGGTTCGCCTGCAGGATCGTGATGCCGTCGGGTGCGAAGGCGCGCTCGACGGCGGCGGCGACGTCGCGGGTCACGGCGAAAATATGCGCCGCTTCCTCGCCGGTGAGATCGAGAATGGTGGCGGCCGGCCGCTTCGAGGCGACAACCACATGGCCGTCATTGACCTGGCCCGCATCCATGAAGGCAAAGGCCACGTCGTCCTCGTAGACCTTGGCGCAGGGAATCTCGCCGCTTGCCAGCTTTTCGAAGATCGTTGCGGACATGGGGCACCTCGCGGTTCGACAAGGTTGTGTGGACAACCGAGCTAAACCTGCGTTAGGCTCGCGTTCAATCTCATAAAATTACGATATCCGGCGAAGACCGCCGCGCCCATGACCGCGATTGCGATAGATCATGCGAGACTTGCGCAGGCGCCGCTCGGGTTCCTGCGACAAGTCTTGGATCTGCCTTCGGATTCGGGGCTCTTCTATGCCTTCGGCGGTTCGCTGGAACGCGCCGACGCCGAGCCCTGCCGGCCGCTGAAGGCAAATGTCCTGTGCGAGGTGCAAGCAGCGGAGGTGCAAGCAGCGGAGTGGTGGCGTGAATGTCGCCATTATGCCAAACACCGCGCCGGCGATCCTGTCCGAAGCGCGGTCCGTCACCGCGTCGAGCCGGTGCGTTGGCGCAACTACGAAAATAGTATGAGCGCAACCGCGCTCGCCATGTGGCGGCGTTCCCGCGCCATCGGTTTGTGCGACGGCTTAACGGTGCCGTTGCACGATCCTGCGGCGAAGCGCTACGGCGTGCTGAGCGTGCTGCATTTCGGCCGGCCGGCGGAGTTCGACGACTGGATCGGAGGTCATGGCGAAATGCTGGGGCCCGCAGCCTATCCGGCGCACCTGGCGATTTCGGGCGCGCAACAGCCATTGCCGCGCGAGGCTGCTGCGCTGTCACAACGCGAACGGCAATGCCTGGCGCTGATTGCGGAAGGCTGGTCGAGCAAGCATATCGGCAGAAGGCTCGAGCTTTCTCCGCGCACGGTCGAACTGCACGTTGCCCGCGCCATGAGGCGGCTCGGCGCTGTCAATCGCAGCCACGCCGTCGCCTTGGCGCTGCGGCAGAACCCCGGATTGCGCCGGCTCGGATCGCGCCATGCGCAGCGACTGCCGTGCCGCCGCGGCAGCAGCCTGCACCTCGCGCCGCCAGCCGGGCGGCTCGTGCTTGGATTGCAGCGTCGGCGCGCCCTGCTGCGGCAGCACGATCACTTTGGCGCCGACCTTGACGCGATTGTAGAGGTCGATGGCATTGTCGTTGGTCAGATGGATGCAGCCCGACGACACGTCCTTGCCGATGGAGGTCGGATCGTTGGTGCCGTGAATGCGGTATTCAGTGCCGCCGATATAGAGCGCGCGCGAGCCGAGCGGATTGCCGGGGCCGCCGGCCATCATGCGCGGCAGATAGGGCTGGCGCTTGATCATCTCGGGCGGTGGATACCAGTCCGGCCATTCGCGCTTGTGCGCGATGTGCTTGACGCCCGACCAGGCGAAGCCTTCGCGGCCGACACCGATGCCGTAGCGGATCGCCTTGCCGTGGCCGAGGATGAAATAGAGATAGGTATGCGGCGTATCGACGATGATGGTGCCGGGCGGCTCGCTGCTCTGGAAGTCGACCATCCGCGTGCGGAAGCGCGCCGGCAGCCGCGCATTCTCGTCGGGCACCTGGGCATCGTTGTCGGCGTATTCCGCGCTGCGCGGCGTGGCGGCCGCGGCCGGCGGCGGTACCGTGAGGCGCTGCGGTGCGGGCGCGGCATAGGCGAGCGGCTCCGCCTGCGCGCCGCCGCAGGCGAGCGCGGCCGCCGCTGCGAGCACGGTCAGCGTGCCGAAGGATTTGATTGTCGACATGGTACCCTCGCGGATTTCCCGAATATCCTTCAGTCGAGAAAATCACGCGGGCCTCGCAAAGGTTCCGGCTCAAAAGCGCGTCAGCGGCGGGAACCGGAAGGCCTTCCAAGCGTTCAATGCGGCCGTGGCTTTACCGTCGGCTTGCGTCGAGCTCTACTTTTTCTGCCGCCACCCGCATACCGCATCGGGCACGGAGTCGACGGAGGACAGATAGGGCTTGATGTCGAGGAGCGGCGTGCCGTCGAGGCAGTCGAGCCCGACTACCGAGAGTTTGTTAACCTCGATGCCGATGAGCTTCACCACGCTCATGGCGATCGGGTTGGGGCGCGCCGGCGAGCGCAGAGCGAAGGTGCCGTGCTGCGTGCCGCCCATGTGGCCCGGCACCTGCACGGTCAGATTGCGCGGCGCCTTATCCATCCAGTAGAGCAGCACCAAGTGCGTGCAGGTCTCCACGTCCTTGAGCGCCTCGGTAAAGCGTTCGTCGAGCGCCACCGTGCACACCACGTCGGAGCCGCGCGCGTTCTTCGGGCAATCGTCGCGTGTCTTCCAAGGGGTGTGGATGCGGCCGATGAAATAGACCCCGGCGTCGGTCTTTTCCGGCAGCGCGACGCTCTTCTCGCCGGGGCGTGCGCCGAAATCTTTGGACATGGTTTCTCCTGACTTTCCGGACGCCTTTCTACGTCATTGCGGGGTCCGCGCGAAGCGCGTGCGCCATCGAGGGCCAAAAATGGGCAATCTTGCCGTGTCCCCGCGAATTCCGGGCTCGCGTGCTTTCGCACGCGCCCCGGGAATGACGGCAAAAGGGCAGGGCCCCTTGCGCCCCCCTGTTAAACGTATAAAGATGTCTTTATATATTGGGAAGGTGCCCATATTGCCCCTTTCGCAGGCGCCGGTTCCGTCGGCTCAACTCAGGTGGTGTGCGTGCTCGAGAGTGCCAATAACAGCCTCAGCAAGCTCGGCTTCGATGCCCTTAACGCGGCTCTCAAGGCGGCCGGCGAGGAGACGCGCCTGCGCGTGCTGGCGCTGCTCGGCGAGGCCGAGCTCACCGTTTCCGAGCTGACCGACATCTTGCGCCAGTCGCAGCCGCGCATCTCGCGCCATCTCAAGCTGCTGGCCGAGGCCGGCCTGGTCGAGCGCTTCCGCGAGGGCACCTGGGCTTTCTTCCGCCTGGCCGAGAGCGGCGGCGGTGCGGCCATCGCCCGCGCGCTGCTCGACCATCTCGACCGGGAAGATCCCGTCGTCGCGCGCGACCGGGCGCGGCTCGCCTCGGTGCGGCACGCGCGCGCCGATGCGGCGCAGGCCTACTTCCGCGCCCATGCCGCGGAGTGGGACCGCATCCGCAAGCTGCACGTGCCTGACGAAGCGGTGGAGCAGGCGATCCGCGCCGCGCTCGCCGACGAGCCGTTCCGCTCGCTGCTCGACCTCGGCACCGGCACCGGCCGCATGCTGGAGCTGTTCGGACCCGACATGGAGCGTGGGCTCGGCCTCGACCTCTCGCTCGACATGCTGCATCTGGCGCGTCATCGCCTCGAGCGCGCGGGCTTGCGGAATTGCAGCGTGCGCCAGGGCGACATCTACGACCTGCCGCTGCCCGACGATTCCTTCGACGTGGTGATCCTGCACCAGGTGCTGCACTTCCTCGACGACGGCACCCGCGCCATCCAGGAGGCCGCGCGCGTGTTGCGGCCCGGCGGGCGGCTGCTGGTGGTCGATTTCGCGCCGCACGAGGAGGAATTCTTGCGCGAGCAATACGCCCATCGTCGCCTCGGCTTTGCGCCCGAGACGGTGACGCAATGGATGACGGCCTCCGGGCTCGAGCCGGTGATGCACCAGTCGCTCGCGCCCGAGCCCGGCTCGGAAGTGAAGATCGCGGTTTCGCTGTGGCTCGCACGCGACGCCCGCGTGCTGATGGCGGTACCGTCCTCGGCGCTGGAGGTGGCGTGATGCAGAGCGCCCTCCGTCCCAGCCGTTTCATCCGCAGCGACCGGCTGTCGGTCTCCTTCGAGTTCTTCCCGCCCAAGGACGAGGCGATGGAGAAGATCCTGTGGGAGTCGATCGAGCGGCTGGCGCCGCTCAACCCGAATTTTGTGTCGGTGACCTATGGCGCCGGCGGCTCCACGCGCGAGCGGACCCACAATACCGTCAAGCGCATTCTCAAGGAGACGACGCTGACGCCGGCCGCGCATCTAACCTGCGTGGCGGCCTCCCGCGCGGAGATCGAAGAGATCGTGCGCGGCTATCATGCCGCCGGCGTCCGCCACATCGTGGCGCTGCGCGGCGATTCCGTGGAGGGGCCGGGCACGCGCTATGCACCGCATCCGGATGGCCGCGCCATCACCCAGTTCTTCTTCGACAACGAGCTGTACTTCCGCTATCTCGACCGCGTGCGCGCGCGCGGCATCGACATTCCCATCGTGCCGGGCATCCTGCCGGTGCAGAACTTCAAGTCGGCGAAGAACTTCGCCACCCGCGCCGGCGCCTCGGTGCCGGCCTGGCTAGCCGAGCGCTTCGAGGGGCTGGAGAGCGATTCGGCCACGCGCAAGCTGATCGCCGCCGCCGTCGCCGCCGAGCAGGTGATCGATCTGCTCGACAGCGGCATCACCACTTTCCACTTCTACACCATGAACCGCGCCGACCTGGTCTACGCAATCTGCCATCTGCTGGGTCTGCGGCCCGCGCCCAAGGCGAAGGAGGAGGCGGCGTAATGATGCTTGCGATGAAAGCAGGTCATTACGGCGCGCTCGAAGCGAAGCCAGGTGCGCATGGCGCCCGGCACAAATTCATTGGAAATTTTGGAAGGCCCTAGCGTGACCGAGTCTAAACCCAGCGCCCGCACCGCTTTCACCGACGCGATGAAAGAACGCATCCTCGTGCTCGATGGCGCCATGGGCACCATGATCCAGGCGCTCAAGCTCAACGAGGAAGGCTTCCGCGGCGCCCGCTTCGACGCCTGGAACCGCGAGGTGCGCGGCAACAACGATCTGCTCAATCTGAGCCGGCCGGATTCAGTGCGCGATATCCATCTGCAATATTTCCGTGCCGGCGCCGACATCGTTTCCACCAATACCTTCTCGTCCACCACGATTGCCCAGGCCGACTACGGCATGGAGAAGATCGCCTATGAGCTGAACGAGGCCGGCGCGCGGCTCGCCCGCGAGGCCGCGCAAAAGGCCGAGCAGGAAGATGGCCGCCGCCGCTTCGTTGCCGGCGCGCTCGGCCCCACCAACCGCACCGCCTCGATCTCGCCGGACGTGTCCAACCCCGGCTTCCGCGCCATCACCTTCGACGAGTTGCGCATCGCCTACGGCGAGCAGGCGCGCGGGCTGATCGACGGCGGCGCCGACCTCCTGCTGATCGAGACCATCTTCGATACGCTCAATGCCAAGGCCGCTATCTACGCCATCCAGGAGGTTTGCGGAGAGCGCGGCCTCGATATCCCGGTGATGATCTCCGGCACCATCACCGACCGCTCCGGCCGCCTGCTGTCCGGGCAGACGCCGGAAGCCTTCTGGAATTCGGTGCGCCACGCCGACCCCATCACCGTCGGCCTCAACTGCGCGCTCGGTGCCGAGGAGATGCGCGCGCATGTGGCCGAGATCGGCCGCGTCGCCGACACCTTCGTCTGCGCCTATCCGAATGCCGGCCTGCCCAACGAGTTCGGCTATTACGACGAGAGCCCGGAATACATGGCCGAGCTGCTCGGCGAGTTCGCCGACAGCGGCCTGGTCAATGTGGTGGGCGGCTGCTGCGGCACCACGCCGGAGCACATCTCGGCCATTGCGAAGGCCGTTGAAGGCAAGGCGCCGCGCGAGATTCCCGAAGTGCCACGCCAGCTTCGCCTCTCCGGCCTGGAATCCTTCGCGCTGACGCCGGAAATCCCGTTCGTCAATGTGGGCGAGCGCACCAACGTCACTGGTTCGGCCAAGTTCCGCAAGCTGATCACCGCCGGCGACTACGCCACCGCGCTCGACGTCGCCCGCGCCCAGGTGGAGAACGGCGCCCAGGTGATCGACGTCAACATGGACGAAGGCCTGCTCGACTCGGAAGAGGCGATGAAGACCTTCTTGAACCTGATCGCCGCCGAGCCCGACATCGCGCGCGTGCCGGTGATGGTCGATTCATCGAAGTTCTCGGTGATCGAAGCCGGCCTGAAATGCCTGCAGGGCAAGGCCGTGGTCAATTCGATCTCGCTCAAGGAAGGTGAGGAAGCCTTTATCGAGCACGCTCGCATCGTACGCCGCTACGGCGCCGCGGTGGTGGTGATGGCCTTCGACGAAAAGGGCCAGGCCGATACGCAGGCGCGCAAGACGGAAATCTGCAAGCGCGCCTACGACATTCTGGTCGACACGGTCGGCTTCGCGCCGGAAGACATCATCTTCGATCCGAACATTTTCGCCGTCGCCACCGGCATGGAGGAGCACAACAATTACGGCGTCGACTTCATCGAGGCCACTCGCTGGATCCGCGAGAACCTGCCCTACGTGCACATCTCCGGCGGCGTCTCCAATCTCTCCTTCTCCTTCCGCGGCAACGAGCGCGTGCGCGAGGCCATGCACTCGGTGTTCCTGTATCACGCCATCAAAGCCGGTATGGATATGGGCATCGTCAATGCCGGGCAGATGGCGGTGTACGACGACCTCGACCCGGAGCTGCGCGAAGCCTGCGAGGACGTGGTGCTCAACCGCCGGCCGGACGCCGCCGAGCGGCTGCTCGATCTCGCCAAGCGATTCCAGGGCAAGGGGCACGAGGCCAAGGCCGCCGACCTCTCCTGGCGCGAGGAGCCGGTCGAGCGGCGGCTGGCGCACGCG
>JARRNI010000437.1:0-4508 GCA_037385125.1 Pseudolabrys sp. | reverse complement strand
ACGTGTCGATGGATCGATCAAGCGGCACCCATTCTTGCCCTTTCATTGCATCCATGATGGCATCTCGCGAAAGTACGCGCGTCGGACGTTTCACAAAGAGCTCAAGCAGGTTGAACTCGGCAGTCGTCAGCTCCGTCCTCCGGCCATCAGCAGTCTTGAGTTCACGTGTGGTTATATCAAGAACCCAATCGGCAAAGGCGTACTTCTCGTGCTCGCTCGGTCCCGATGCCCGCTGCTCGCTCGGTGTTGGCTCGTAACGTCTCAGGACGGCTCGGACACGGGCAAGAACCTCTCGCACGTTGAAAGGTTTGGTGATGTAGTCATCGGCACCAAGCTCCAGGCCGAGAATCTTATCGATATCGTCGGCCTTAGCGGTGACCATAACTATCGGAACATGATGCTGAGCATGCACCTCCTGAGCCAGCGTCAACCCATCTTCACCAGCAAGTTTGAGGTCGAGCGTGATTAGGCTCGGTGATTGTGTCGTGAGCAACGAACGCATCTCCTGGCCATTTGCAGCCTCGCTGACAACGTAGCCGTCAGTTTCAAGCAGGTTTCGCAATAGTGTGCGGACCTGAGCATCGTCGTCCACCACTATGATCTGGGCTGGCGGTGTTGTCAGCATCCCGTAGCTCCGCGCTTCAGGCCCAGAATATTTTGGTGCCGCCGCATGCAAAGTTGCCTGTGTTGCCTGTCACTAAAATGACAGGGTGATTATATTCATTGAAAAACGGAGGCAATTTGACGCAAATCAAATGAATTGTGACACAAGCGGACAAACGGAACCTATCCGCGCTTCAGGCTTTTGCAGCGAGCTTGGAAATTTGACGCACTTCGGTCAGCGGTGCAGCCATCGCTTGGCCGGCTTCGGTTGCGTTCAGAGCTCGTGTTGTCGAAGTGAAACTTTCGGGTATACCGTGACGCATTGCAAGCGGAAGCAACGGAATACGCTGTTCGCGAGCCCGAAGTCGGTCATCCGCGTCAGCGCAGGTGGAGGTGTGTGGCCCGCCGACGCGGCCATCGCCCAAAGGCGAATTGGGCTGGTAGAATGAGGCAAATGCGCGAGCAAAACGGCGCATTGCCGTGGGCACCGTCTCCCGAGCCCGCGAAGCGAAGTCAGAATCGGGTCAAAATGCGCCTTGGCGCAGTGTCCGCTACAGGTCTGCTTAGCGGCCGCTTGCGGAAATCGGTCCGCAAGAGGCGGAATTCGCAAAAGGGCCATGTGTGGACGGCTCCGGGTTGGCAAGAGCTTTTTTCACGAATGCAGCATTGGTCGGTGCAGCCATGTGTTCGGCCTTTAAGCGCGGCACACAAGGCCGCTGGCCATAATGCCCTCCGCGGATCAGGTCCCGATCATAAACCCGCATTCGATGATGCTCTGGCCCGTTGTGGGTTGTCCTGATCGCCGGATCGACCGGCTCTGCATTAGGTGCTGTTTGCCCTCCCAACCGTCACATCACGCCGGATGTCCGACGCGAACTCTTAGGGCCTCAGCGAGGCTGAATAATTGTACCGCGTGCCCGTAGCCATCATTGCCCAGGCCATTCGGGCGAGTTTATTGGCCTGCGCGATGGCCACGACTTTGGTTGGTCGTCGGACCAGCAACGCTGTAAGCCAGAGCCGATGTTTGGTGCCGTGGATCTTGGCATAGCGGATGACCGCAAGTGCGCCGGCCACGAACAGACCGCGCAGATAGCGATCGCTCCTTTTGCTGATACTGCCGAGCCTGTCCCGCCCTCGACTTGAGTTCTGCTTGGGCACCAGCCCGAACCAAGCTGAGAAGTTGCGACCCGATCTGAAGGTTTTGGGATCGGCAACACTGGCGACCAGAGCGGTTGCCAGCAGCGGTCCAACGCCAGGAATACGATTGAGTCGTTTGCTCGTTTGGTTGGAGCGATGCTACGCCAGGATCGTCCGATCGAAATCCAAAACCTGCTTCTTGAGGTTGAGCAGCTGGCTACCCAATGCGGCAAGGCATCCGCGCACAACCTCAGGCACTCGTTTGTCGGTCGGATCGGTAACGACGCGCAGCAGTTCCTCGAGGCCCCGGCGCCCGACCGGCGCAACGATACCAAACTCGGCAAGGTGCGCACGGATCGCATTGATTACTGAGGTTTGCTGACGAATGAACAGATGACAGGTGCGATGAAGCACCAGGCCGAGTCAGGCGCGGGCGAGCAGCGCGGCGGCACCGTGACTCCGAGCGTCGGGCCAGGTCGCGACCTCAGTTAATGCCTTTCGGCTAAGTCAGGCTTAAACCGCCATCGACAGGTATTGTCACGCCTGTTACGAAGCTAGCTAAATCATCTGATGACAGATACAGTGCAGTTCCAGCGATTTCTTCTGGCTTTCCCCAGCGCCCCATTGGAGTACGCTCGATTATCGGGCGGAACATTTCCGACGAGCGTATGGGCGCGGTCAGATTGGTCTCGATCCAACCAGGAGCGATCGCGTTCACCCGAATCCCGTCATTTGCATAGAGCACGGCCAGTGTTTTTGTCATGTGAATGATTGCCGCTTTACTGGCGCCATAACCAGGAACTCGGGGCCAGCCATAATAAGCGGACATGGACGCAATATTGATGATGCTGCCGGGTCGAGATTTTAGTTTGCTGTGTAGCCCTTGGCACAGTCGAAAGGCCGAATTTAGGTTGATGACAATGTTCCTTTCGAAACCTTCCGGCGTTAAAGCCTCAGGCCCGCGAACGGCGGTACCGGCGTTATTGACCAGCACATCGACGCGCTCGGTTTCTGCTATAAACGAATCTACAGCCTTACTGTCCTCGAGGAGAACTTGCCGATACAAGAAATCAGAGAGATCTTCCTTATAGCTGCTGATATCAACTCGCGTGCCGGTGATGCTGACGTCGGCCCTCTCTTGCTGAAACGCCCGCGCAATTGCTAAGCCAATTCCGTTCGATCCACCAGTGACTAGAACCGCATATCCGGAAAAATTAAATGCTGCACTCATCTTCGTGACCCTCCCAAAAGAAATAAATATATGCCTTCTATCAATAGCCTGCGGAAGTGCTAAAATATTTCTGAATAGGACGGTCCGGCCGTGCTCCTGCCCCGCCAGCGATAAGCTGGTCAGGGGCCCCCAGACAAGGAGCATGCCATGCCTTCGACAACAGCTCAGACGGCGATCGCCGTAGTCGGCATCGACATTGGGAAGAATTCGTTCCACATCGTCGGGCTCGATAGACGCGGTGCGATTGTGCTGCGTCAGAAGGGGTCACGTAGCCAAGTAGAGGCACGTTTTGCCAATATTCCGGCATGCCTGGTCGGCATGGAGGCCTGCGTCGGCGCGCATCACCTCAGTCGTAAGCTCAAGGCGCTGGGCCACGATGCTCGGCTGATGCCGGCAAAATACGTGCGGCCCTACTCGAAGGGGCAGAAGAACGACTTCCGTGATGCCGAGGCCATTGCCGAGGCGGTGCAGCGCCCCACGATGAAATTCGTGGCGACCAAGACTGTGAATCGGCTTCCAACTTGGACCCCACCTCCTTTTGCCATTAAGTGACTGAGATGCAGGGGAATTTACATTGTTTTCTGAATTTTCATCGGCGTCCAACCGTGACCTCGCCCTTCTTGCCAATCCAAACGCTCGCTCAATCGCTTAGCGTCATGTCAGCGGGGGTCACGGTTGCGCGCCGATTCACACGCAAATTTAAGCGGGACCTTCTCCATAGGCTGAACCGGAGCCGGCGCCCAACCGATAGAGGCGGCAGGCGCATTAGCCCGAATTCGGCTTTCGTCGCCGAAGAGAGTTTCGAAGCCGACGACTCGGCGATACTCGAACAGATGACGCGAATTGATCGCTATGAAAGGCGGGCGTTCGCGCGCCGCAAGTCTGCGATGCGACGGTTCACGAGCCGTGTTCAGGCGGAGCCAAAAACGCTCCCAAAAACTGGCAAAACGAAGCCAAAAAAACCAACGATTTCAAAAGAGCCGTAACCAATGGTCCCCAATCGCGAGGTCGATGGCAGCCGGCACTTTCGCCAGCCGTCGGCGTCCGCCACACTCTCCGCGATTCCGCGGAGAGCCTGCCTCATGAAAGTATTCGAAGCCGTTGCCTCGCGCTATTCCTGCCGTGCCTTCCTGCCCACTCCTGTCCCCGAAACAACCGTACGCGACATTTTCGAGCGCGCGGCGCGCTCCCTCGGCCGGCAACACGCAGCCCTCCGGTGCTGTCCAGGCCAGCACCCAGCCCTCGGTACTGGCCCCTAATGCTTGAAAAGGGACCACTCGCGGGAACAAAAGGGGCCACTCGGAGCATTGGCGTCGGCGCTCGGTGCTTCTCTAAATGAGCCGCTCTAGGGAACAAGGTGGGCCACTAGCGGAATATCCGCTGGTTATGGTCGAGTGGATTGATGCCAGCCGTCTGTCTGATGGGTGGCTTGACATCGCGGAGGTGTCTGACCCGGCACCTCACAAATGTGTGTCGGTTGGCTTTTTGGTCCGGGAAAATAAACGGGGGAAAATGATAATACCGACGATCGCGGATG
>JARRNI010000436.1:0-6163 GCA_037385125.1 Pseudolabrys sp. | reverse complement strand
TCCGCGGTGATGACGGCGACCACGCCGGGCAGCGCCTCGGCCTTGCTGCCGTCGATCTTCTTGACGCGCGCATGGGCGTGCGGCGAGCGCACGAAATCGCCGTAGAGCATGCCGGGCAGCTTGAGGTCGTCGACATAGTTGCCCTTGCCCTGGACGAATCGGACATCCTCGACGCGCTTGCGCTTGCAGCCCATGCCTTCGAGCTTCTCGGCGCGCTCCGCGGAGGTGAGAGTCTGGTCGTTCATTCTGCGGCCTCCTGCATGGGCGCCGCTTTGAGCTTGTCGGCGGCGTATTGAATGGCTTTGACGATGTTCTGGTAACCGGTGCAGCGGCACAGATTGCCGGAAATGCCGAAGCGGATTTCCTCTTCGCTCGGGCTCGGGTTCTCCTGCAACAGCCGGTAGGCGCGCAGGATCATGCCCGGCGTGCAGAAGCCGCATTGCAGCCCGTGCATCTCACGGAAGCCTTCCTGCAGCGCGTGCAACGTGCCGTCGGCGCCTGCCATGCCTTCGATGGTGCGGATGTCGGCGCCGTTCGCCTGCACGGCGAACAGGGTGCAGGACTTCACCGACTTGCCGTCGAGATCGACCGTGCAGGCGCCGCAATGGCTGGTGTCGCAGCCGATATGCGGGCCGGTGAGGTTGAGCTGTTCGCGCAGGAAGTGGATGAGCAGCGTGCGCGGCTCGACCAGCTCCTCGACCGCCTTGCCGTTGACGGTCATTTTGACGTGGGTCTTGGCCATTGTTTTTTCCTCCTCAGGCGCCGGCGCGTTCTTTGGCGCGCGCGAGCGCGCGGGCGAGCATGACGCCCGCCATCTTGGTGCGGTATTGGGCCGGCCCGCGACCGTCGGAGGCGGGCGAGGTGATGGCTTCGGCGGCGGCCACGGCCTTTTTGACCGTGGCGTCGTCGAGCGAGTAATCGCCGATCTTGCGCTTGAGCTTCTCATAGGCATGGCCGTGGCCGGCGGCCGGCACCGGGATGCGCACCGCGGTGACGATCTCGCCCGGCTCCAGCGCGGTGAAATAGGCGCCCTGATAAAACTCGCGTGCGGCGATCTTGCGCTCGCCCGACTTGCCGACGGCACGATAGGTGGCGTTGAGGCACATCATCACCGCCGGCATGTCGTTGCCGGGGTCGCCATTGGCGACATTGCCGCCGAGGGTGCCCACATAGCGGACCTGCGGATCGGCGATCTGCAGCGCCACCTCGCGCAGGATCGGCACTTTCTTGGCAAGCACCTCGGAGGCGATCAGCTCGTGCTGGGTGGTGGTAGCGCCGATGACGACGTCGGCCCCCTCTTCGCGGATTCCTTTGAGATCGGAGACCCCGCCAAGATCGACCAGATGGGACGGGCTGGCCAGCCTCAGCTTCATCATCGGAATTAGGCTGTGGCCGCCGGCGATGGCGCGGGCGTCCTCGCCGTGCTGGGCGAGCAGCCCGACCGCTTCCTGCACGGATGACGGACGGTGATAGTCGAAAGCGCCGGGTATCACGGGCATCCTCCCCCGGGGCCGGCCTCAGCGCAAAGGCGAAGACGCGGCGCCGCTTGTTGGTTGTGGTTAGGGCGAGCATGCCGGGCTGTGCGGCGCAGCAACAACTTAAGATGCACCAGAAAGGCCGACCTTGCACGAATGGCGGGGGCCTTTGCACGAACTGCGTCAGCAGGGCTGACGCAATGGTGAGGCCTTTCCTGCGGCGAAAATCAGGAACGCGCCGGCTTTTCGAGGTCGGTGCCGCCGTTCTTCTCATCGATGCGCGATTTCAGCAGGCCGGCGCGGCTGCGGCTGACCGGCACCGTGTAGCGCTCGTCAGCGGCGAGCTCGACCGTCTCGCTGTCGCCCGAGCGCCTGAAGGCAGTCACCCGCTCGATATTGACGATATGGCTGCGGTGCACGCGCAGGAAGCGCCCGCGGTCGAGGCGGGATTCGACTTCGCCGATGGCGAGCGGGCAGAACAGCCTGACGCTACCGTCGAAAAGGTAGGTGTAATGGGCATTGGCCTGCACGGCCACCACCTGCTCGACCGGCAAGAAATGGGTGGCGCCGTCGCGCTCGATCGGCAGGTGCTCGGCAACGCGCGGCGGCGGGGCACCGGCGCCGCCGAGCGGGGCATAGGTGCCGCGCCGGAGCTTGGCATCGGTGACCGCAGCGGGGGCCGGATTGGCCGCGAGGGGCAGCGCCGCCTCCTCGTTCTCGGCGAAAGCGGCCACCGCGGCTTTCAGGCTCTCGGGCGCGGGGTGCACGCGCTCCGGCGCCAGCAAAAGGAGGAAAACCGCACTGATGGCGAAGGCGGCCACGGCGGCCATGATGGCAAGCCAGCTGCTCGACAGAGCCGGCTCGGTTAGGCCTACCGGCGGCGCGGCGATGCGCGCGCCGACAAGGCTCGTGAAATGCGCGGCCGCCACCGTGAGGCCGAAAATGGTTGCGGCCAGCATGAGCGGCGGCGCTCCGGCCCGACCGAACGCGAGCCACAGCACCAGCGCGCTGCCGGCAAGGACGACGAGCGCGCCCGCCGCCAGCGCGAGCGGAGCCTCCTCCGTCATGGCCAATGCCGTCATGCCGATGACGTGCAGCGCGACCACCGCGGCGGCCAGCAGGCAGGCCGCCAGCGCCAGGCGCCCCGGCGTGAACGGTCCGGCGCCGATGGCATGGGCCGCCAGCCCTGCCAACAGGACGCAGACCAGGAACGACAACAGCGTCGGAAAGATCACATAATCGGCCGCGAGCGGCGCTTGCACCAGCAGCACGATGAAATGCATGACCCAGGCGGCAGCGCCGAAGGCGAAGGCCGCGCCGGCCAGAAGCAGGCGGCGTCGCAGGCCTCCGGCCGCGCCGGTCTTCACGGTCAGGAAGAGACCGACATAGGCGCCCTCGATGACCAGCACGATCGACAGCAGGACAAGCCAGGGCGAATAGCTCACCTGCATGCTGTCATCCTTTCCCGGCTTGCGATGACGGCCGCAAGACGCGGACTTGGAGAATATAAATGAGCCCAACCGCGGATCAAAGCGTGAGGCATCCGCATGGCGGGACGGCTTGGGACAAAAAACTTCGTGCTCCGGCAGCAGCGAAGGAACTGCCGTGGCACCGTTTCATTATCATGTAAGGGGCGGCGTGGTCCGACAACGAAAAGATCGGCACATGTACGTAGTGCGCCCACGGTTGAAAATCGGCGTTTTCGTCCGCAGCATGATCGCCGCGGCGGCGTTTACCGCCGCGCTGACGCTCGCCGGCCGCGCCCTGATCGGCAAAGCGGCGAGCGCCGCACCCTTGCCGGTCACCATCGTGCTGCGTGACAACGGCTTCGGCTTCAGCAATATCGGTTTCCGCGCCGACCATGTGCGACTGACGGTTGTGAACAAGGGCACGCGCCCACACGCCCTGGAGATCAGCGGCGGCAAGGGGGCTGTCGCCAAGAGCAAGCGGCTCAAGCCGGGCCAGACGGCCAAACTGTCGCTCTCGCTGCGCCCCGGCAACTACCGCCTGTTCAGTCCGGTCGACCACGACCGCGCCGACGGCCTCTCGGTGCCACTCAAGGTGATGACGCCGAGTTGGAGCAATGGCGGCGCCGAGATGAACCGGGTGTTCTACGACTATGGAAACAGCGGCTGAGCGCCGCGTGGCTAAGGCTTCTTCTGCGCGCGGGTCTTGGCGCCGGCCTCGGGGAAGATCCACATTGCGATGACGAAGAAGATCGCGATGAGGAGCACCATTTTTTCCGACGCGACCGGCGAGCCGGCCCAATAGACCAGACCCAGCGCAACCAGGATCACTACCGCGGAAACGATTGCCTTGACGTCTGTGGGCATGTGCCGCTCTCCCCGATCAGTTCGCACCCACCGGATGGGCGGCGGCCTCTTCAGGGCTCTTCGGCTTGGACCGCAGGTTCCGCTTCAGGAAGCGCGTGTCGTAGCCGTTGAACAGGTGGCCGATGAGGCCGCGGTCGAGATCGGATGTGCCGAACAGCCAGTCGGCGATCGGGAACGTGAGATTCATGTTCACCTCCATCATTAGGCGCGCATTGTGGTGCGCGGTGTGATGGCGGCGCAGCGAATTGACGAAGGGGCAGTGCTTGACGAACCAGCCCTCGTCGACGTGGCAGCAGAAATGCATGAACTCGTAGATCAGATACATGCCGGTGGTGACGCACATGAACAGCCAGCCGACGTTCGGCGAGAACAGGAAGCCGAGGACGAAAGCGAGCGGGATCGACATCAGCGTGAACACCACCAGCGCGTAGGGCGGGAACACGGTGACGCGCCAATCCTTTTCGTCGCGGAAGCGCATCTCGTCGTCGCTGAAGAACTGGTGATGGTTGAGCGTGTGGCGCTCGTAGACCGCGCGCAGGCCCTTGATGTTGACCGGGCGGTGCATGACGTATTTGTGCACGGCCCATTCGAACAGGTTGGTAAACAGGAAGGTGAGCGGCACGGTGAGCCATTCGGCCCAGGTCAAATCGTGAATATGCGTGACGTAGACATAGAAGATCGCCGCGCCCATGGCGTAGATCAGCACGATGTGGAAATAACCATTGTACCAGCCGATGATGCGCGACCGGTATTCCTTGCGGAAATCGATTTGCCGCTTGCTGATCATGGGCGACCCTCCCCTGGGGTGGGCGGCGCACTCCCCGGCGGTCTGGCGCGCGCCGCTCCGGCCCGGAATCTATCGCGCTGGCGCGCGGCTTGCCAAGCGCCGTTCAGGCCGCCAGTGCGCGCAGCGCGGCGTCGATGTCGGCGCCGGTGAACTGCCAGTCATTGTCGAGATTGGCCACCACCTGCTTCATGAAGCCTTCCGACAGCCGGATGGCCTTGTCGCCGTCGCTCAGGTGATCGACCAGCAGCGCAAGCGCGAGCTGGCGCGGGCTGTCGCCTTCATAGGCCCATTCGAAGCCGTATGTGGTGAAGCTCTTTACCTCGTCATGGCTGGGCAGGGGCTTGCCGTCCACGGTGACGACGAGGCCGTCGATGGTGCGCCTGCCTGCATAGGTTTTCATGCCGGAGTTCCCCGCCCTCTGCGGAGCTTAGACCGGAACCGAACGGTAAAGAAGGCTTAACGCCGCCTCTTTACTGTCGCCGGCATGAGCGAGCAGGTCATGAATAGCGCGGCCAAACCGTTCCTCACACGGGCGGCGGTGCCGTGGCCGCTGGCCATGGCGGCGATCTTCTACCTGCTGCTGCTCCTGCTTGGCGGCTGCCTGCTCGGCAACGCCGACACCTATTGGCAGATCGCGCTCGGCCAGTGGATCGCGGCGCACCACCAAGTGCCGCACGTCGATACGCTCTCCTTCACCATGGCGGGCAAGCCGTGGATCTCCAGCCAGTGGCTGGCGCAGGTGATCTTCGCCGGCGGCCTGCTGACCCGGTTCCTGCTGTAACGCCTGGCGCTCGGCCCGACACTGATCCTGGCGGTCGGCGGCTTCGTGGTGGCCGCACCGCACATGCTGGCACGGCCGCATGCGCTGGCCATGCCGGTGATGGTGGCCTGGGTCCCCGGGCTCCTGCGCGCAGTCGAGGCGCGCCGGCTGCCGTCCTATGCGCTGCTGCCGCCTGATCACGCTATGGGCCAATCTGCACGGCAGCTTCACCTTCGGGCTAGCGCTGATGGCGCCGATCACGCTCGACGCGGTGTGGAACGCGCCGGCCGACGAGTGCTTTTCGCTCGCCCGGCGCTGGGCCCTGTCCGCGACGCTCGCCGTGGTCGCCGCCTGCATCACGCCCTACGGTCCGCAATCCATCCTGGTGACTGCGTGCGTGCTCGGTCTCGGACACGCGCTCGCGCTGATCCACGAATGGCAGCCGATCGATTTCTCCAGGATCACCGGCTTCGAGCTCGCTCTGCTGTTCGGCCTCGGCGCCGCGTTCTATCGCGGCCTGACGCTGCCGCCCATCCGCATCCTCGTTCTGCTCGGCCTTATCTACATGGCGCTGTCGCACAGCCGCAATGTAGACATGCTCGGGCTGTTGGGAGCGCTGTTCATTGCAGAGCCGTTGCCGTCGCAGGTGGGCGCCAGCGAGCACGCCGACGGCGGCGAAGACCGGGGATCCCTGCTGCCGTCACTTGCGCTGGCGGGGGTGCCGGCGTTCGCCAGCGGGGGGCTGCCCTATGCGCTCGACTATCGGCCGCACGCGGTGCTGCGGCCGGCGCCGAGCGCGTGCTCAACG
>JARRNI010000435.1:0-8204 GCA_037385125.1 Pseudolabrys sp. | reverse complement strand
CGTCAGCTCCGACGCAGCACCTGCGGCAGGAAGCTTCCGTCATTGACGCCCACTTCCCGCGCGATCATGCGGTTGAGCAAGGCGTTCATGCGCAGGATCAGCGCCTTGTTGCTCTCTACCTCGACGCGAAGATTGTGCATTTCGTCCGGATCGGCGTGCAGATCGAACAGCTCGATCTCGTTATGCGCAAGCACGGCCTCGAGCGTTTCGGGCGTGTTGAAGTTATCCGGCGCATAGTAGCGCGCGAACTTGTAACGGCCATCGAAGGCGAAACTGATGAAGCCCCGCCGGGTCATGTCCGGCTTGACCGCGATGAACGGCGGCGCGAAGCGGCCATGCGCGATGTCGCGGCACACCCGCATCATGTAAAGCGAGTCGAAGGTCTGCAGGCCGACATAGTTGAACAGCATGGCCTCGCGCACCGCGTCGGCGGCCGCCCTATCTGGTCCCTGCAGAAGCTGGCTGAAGTCCCGGCCGGGTAGGCTCGCGAGCGACGGCCGCCCGGATGCTCGGGGTGCACGATCACCGCCGGCACATGGCACTCCTGCTCGTACGGCAACGGGCCCTTGCCGCGCAGGCCACCATGCGAGCCGCCAAGCTCGCCGTGATCGGCAGTGCGCAGCACCACGGTCGAATCCCATAGGTCGAGCGCCGTCAGTGTATCGAGGATGGCCTTCAGGCTGCGGTCGTTGTCGCGGATCAGATTGAGATAGTAGTTGTAGTAGTGTCGCCACATCTTGGTGGCGTCGACCGGAATCTCACCGAGGAAGGCGGACCAACCGACCATATATGAGAGCTGCGCGCGCGGCCGGCCGGGCGAATCCATCGGCTGTGCGTGGCTGGGCGACTCGGGGGACTTCCACTGCGTGGCGTAATGCGCATTGTCCGGCGGCGGCGTCAGCCTCATACCGACCTGCGAGATCTGCACCGGCTTTCCCGGTAGATTGGCGTCGGCATACATGATGTCGTGCGGCGATACGAAACTGACGACGAGCAGCCACGGCTTGCCCTCCTTGTTTAGCACGTGCGCATTGGTGCGCAGCCAGCGGGTCGCTGCGCCGCCGGTATAGGTGTCGGTGTCATAGGCTTGGTCGGGCCCGCCCACCTTGTCGCCGTCGGGCGCAAAGATATCGAAGCCGAACTCGCGCAGTGCGTCGGTGTAGTTCACGTCGGTCTTCGGATTGATGATGTCCTTGCGCAACTCGAACTTGCCGAAATAGGCGGTGGCATAGCCGCGTTGCTTGAAGATCGTGCGCATGCTTGGCTTGTCGGTGCGCAGGCTCGGCACATAGCCGAGCTCCATCTGATCGTAGATGCCGTTCACTTGCGGCGGCTGGCCGGAGAACATGACGCCGCGCGACGGCGTGCACATGGCGGCGCCGATATAGTGGTTGTGGGAGGTGGCGCCGCGCCGCCGCAGTTCTTCGCGCGCCGGCAATGAATAGCCTTCGGCGGGACGCAGGTGGTAGGCCTCCTCGTCTGAGATGAACAGCACCATGTTGTAAGGCCGCTTGGGCGGCGCGCTGCGGCGAGCGGGATAAGGCGCCGCCTGCGACGGTTTCGCGGGCTGCGCCGCCGCGGACGAGGCAAACATGGCCTGCAGCAAGGCACTGATGGCCGCCGCCCCGGTTCCAGCACGCAGCATGTCCCGACGGCTGACACCCGTCGTCTCCGAACCGGACTTGCCCGAGCGGGGCGTACGCATGCGTGGCATGGCTCGGCCTTTCCTGGCGGCGCCCGACGCGGAACGGTTGCCGCGCCATGCTATGCCGCTTGCCCTATGCCCCGCACAGGCCGAAAACGACAGCGAAATGCCGCCGAAGGGTAAGCATCTCGCTAAGAGTTTGCCCGCACTTCTCGCGTTGCTGCGGACCGTTCGGCCGCTTTCGATTGCCAGCTTCACGACGGCAGCGTGACCATCGATTCCGAGATAGACCGCAGCACCATCGTCATCACCTGGACGTTCGCGCGGCGCGCCGCGCAGACGGCAGCGTAAAGAAAAATTTGTTTCGGTTTAAGATCCCCCGCGCTTGCGCACGTGCCGCCGATGCCCCGCTGCGTGAGCGTTCATGCGTCGTGCGCCGGCGCACACGGCCGGGAACAAGTCGGAATCGGTCATGGCGTGAATCGTTGGCCCGACGACATGGGCGACGGCACGCATTTCGGAACCCATCCAAAAATGGAGAGGAACAACGCCATGATTCGGCAGAAGAAGATTCTTTTGGCAGCGGCGCCGCTGCTGTTGAGCGGCGCGCTCGCGGCGATGCCCGCGCAGGCGGCGAACTACGGCAATGCGAGTTCCAAGGCGCAGAGCCAGATGAACAATGACAATTCGGCCGTGACCGAACGCACCACCACCGGCACCGCCGCCAACATGAACAAGAACGAAACCGCGCAGAAGAACGACGCGGACAAGATGATGAAGAACGCGCTGAAGGAAGTGCGCACCATGCAGAAGAACCCGCAGCTCAAGCAGCTGATGGCCAAGGCCAAGGGCATCTATCTGGTGCCTGATTTCGGGCGCGGCGCGCTCTTGGTCGGCGGCCGCGGCGGCGCCGGGGTTGTGCTCGCGCACGTCAACGGCAAGTGGACCGATCCGGTGTTCTTCGATTTCGGCTCGATCAGCTTCGGCGCACAGGCGGGCGCTTCCGGCGGCCCGGTCGCCTTCCTGCTGATGTCGCAGCAGGCGGTCGACAAGTTCAAGAGCAGCAACAAGATCTCGCTCAACGCCGGCGCCGGCTTCACCATCGTCAACTTCTCGAAGAGCGCGCAGGCGTCCTGGGGCAAGGGCGATATCATTTTCTGGTCGAACACCGAGGGCGCCTATGCCGGCGCGACCGCCAGCGTGACCGACATCAATTACGCCGACGGCAACAACAAGGCCTATTACGGCAAGCAGATCGACCCGGCCAAGGTGCTGGACGGCAACGCCGCCGCCATGGCGAAGCCGACGTCTTCCTCGACCCAGCAGCTCAAGAGCGCGCTGCCGGGCTGAGCTGAAATCTCAAGCCGGTCTTGCCTGAGCGTTTGAGGCAGGACTTTTCGACCGAGCCGGCGGCTCGCTCCGCCGGCCCGGCGTTCTTTTCTTGCTGCGACTTACTCATTGAGTGCCGCGTTGATTGCCTGAATGGCACGTTTCAGGCGCGGCAACTCGTCGACGACCACCCTAAAGATGGTTGGGTCGGACAATCCCTGATATTCGTGGCGAAGGACATTGCCGATACCTCGGACACGCTACCAGGAGATCTCCGGCTGCGTGGCGGTCAATTCGGCCGGGATGGCGCGGCTTGCTTCGGAAATGATTTCAATTGCTCGCTGCACGAGCCAGCGCAGTTGCCAGCTTTGCTCGAAATCGGCAAGCGTCTTGCCGCGTGTGATTTCTTCTACGCGGTCTATCGCTTCCAAAATATCATTCAAAGCATGACGGACTTGACCCACCATCAGAAAATGCGGACAGCCGATTGCTCGATGCCTGGGCGCAGCATGGGATGAAGCCCGTCGCGAGTGGTGACATCCACTTCCACGCCGAGCGACTGCTCCAGATATTGCTTGATGCCGACGAGATCGAACGTGTTGAACCGACTTTCGCGATCATAATCGATGAACAGGTCGAGATCGCCGGCCTGCGGCTCGTCGCGCGCGACCGAGCCGAACAATATCCCGCTCTTGTCGCTTGATCTGGCCCCGGGCAGCCGATGCCGTCTATAAGCGTTCGGCCCTTGCGACGGACGATACGATGTTCCCCACCACCTCCGGAGGCTTCAGCTTTACGGTCGCGCTCGAAGACGAGCAGGCCACGCGGCGCCTGGTGGCCGACGTCGCCGCAGCTGTCGAGCCTGGCGACATGATCACCCTGTCCGGCGACCTCGGCGCCGGCAAGACAACCTTTGCCCGCGCGCTCATCCGACATCTCGCCGGCGACGAAACCATCGAGGTGCCGAGCCCGAGCTTCACCCTGACGCAGGCCTACGAGCTGCCGCGCTTCCGGCTGGTGCATGCCGACCTCTATCGGCTGTCGGGGCCGGGAGAGCTGGCCGAGCTCGGCTTCGAGGACGAGGCCGACAACACGCTGACGGTGCTGGAATGGCCCGACCGCGCCGCCGGCTTCCTGTCCGCCGACCGGCTCGACATCGCGCTGACCCTGTCGCCGCACGAGGGCGAGACTTTCCGCCACGCGCGCGTCACCGGCTACGGCAGCTTCGCGCCCCGCGCCGAACGCATCATCGCCATGCGCCGCTTTCTCGAGAGCCACGGCTTCGGTCAGGCGGCGCGCCGCCACATGCAGGGCGACGCCTCGACGCGAAGCTATGAGCGGCTGACACTTAACGGCGCGACCTATATCCTGATGAATGCGCCCAGGCGGCCGGACGGGCCACCGGTGCGCGACGGCAAGCCCTACAGCCAGATCGCGCATCTCGCCGAGGACGTGACGCCGTTCGTCGCCATGGCGCAAGCGTTGCGCGCGCGCGGGCTGTCGGCGCCGGCGATCCTGGCCGCCGACCGCGCCGCCGGCCTCTTGGTGCTGGAAGATCTCGGCAGCGAGCCGGTGGTGGCCGGCGAGCCGCCAGCGCCGATCGAGGAGCGTTATGCCGCGGCGGTCGACGTGCTGGCGGCGCTGCATGCCCAGCCGCTGCCGCCGACGCTGCCGGTGGAGCCGGGCCTCGATTATGCGCTGCCGCCCTACGACATGGAGGCGCTGCTGATCGAGGTGGAGCTTTTGGCCGACTGGTACCTGCCCAAGCTGCAGGCTAAGCTGTCCGACGCCAGGCGCGACCTCTACATGGCCCTGTGGCGCGACGCGCTGCTGCCGGTCACGCAAGCGCCCGCGACCTGGGTGCTGCGCGATTTCCATTCGCCCAACCTCTTGTGGCTGCCGGCGCGCGCGGGCGTGGCGCGCGTCGGCCTGTTGGATTTCCAGGATGCGGTGCTGGGCCACGCGGCCTACGACGTCGCCTCGCTGTTGCAGGACGCGCGCGTCGACGTGCCGGGCAAGCTGGAGATCGCGCTCTTGTCGCGCTACACCCGCGCGCGCATGGATGCGGACGCCGGTTTCGATCCGCCCGCCTTCGCCCGCGCCTATGCCACGCTGGCCGCGCAGCGCGCCTCCAAGGTGCTCGGCATTTTCGCCCGCCTCGACCGGCGCGACGGCAAGCCGCAATACTTGCGTCACTTGCCGCGGGTATGGGGCTATCTGCAACGCTCGCTGGCGCACCCCGCGCTGGCGTCGCTCGCCGCCTGGTACCGCAACAACGTGCCGGCGTTGAAGTCCCTCTGACATCGATGGTGCATCAACAGACATGACGCCCCGCAACGCCATGGTGCTGGCCGCCGGCTTCGGCATGCGCATGCGCCCGCTCACCGAGCACAAACCGAAGCCGCTCATCGAAGTGGCGGGCAAGCCGCTGATCGATCACGTGCTCGACCGGCTGGCGCAGGCGGGCGTGGAGCACGCGGTGGTCAACGTGCATTACCTCGCCGAGCAGATCGAGCGGCATCTGGCGGAGCGCACCAAGCCGAAGATCGCAATTTCCGACGAGCGCGGGCTTTTGCTCGGCACCGGCGGCGGCGTGGTCAAGGCGCTTGCCCTGCTGGGCGATGAACCATTCTTCCACATCAACAGCGACACGCTCTGGATCGACGGCGTTACGCCCAACCTGCAGCGGCTGGCGGAGGCCTTCGTTCCGACGACAATGGACGCGCTGCTACTACTGGCGCCCACCGCCGGCAGCATCGGCTATGGCGGGCGCGGCGATTTCCTGATGGCGGGCGACGGCCGCCTGACCGCGCGCGGCGAGCGCGAGGTGGCACCTTTCGTCTATGCCGGCGCGGCGATCCTTTCGCCGTCGCTGTTCAAGAATGCGCCGCGGGGCGAGTTCCCACTCACTGCGCTTTTTGCCCGCGCCGCGGCAAAGGGCTGCCTGCACGGGCTTCGGCTGGAAGGCCTGTGGATGCATGTGGGCACGCCGGAGGCGATCGCGCTGGCGGAGCAGGCGATCAGAGCAAGCGCGGAATAACGCTGCACTATTTTTTTGCTGTCATGCCCCGCGAAAGCGGGGCATCCAGTAAACACCTCGGTTAAGCTGGCCAAAGACGTCAATTCGAATCGCCATGGATTACTGGATCGCCCGCCTTCGCCGGCGATGACACTGAGCAAGAATGTCGGCTGCAAAACCCAACGTCTTCAACATCCCCGCCTCAGCGCCGTTCCTGCCGGTGTTGATCGACGCGCTGCGCGCCGGCAGGCTGGTCGAAGGCTTCCCGGCGAACAGCGACCCGCTCGAGCTGGCGCGTTTGACGCTTTATCTGCCGACCCGGCGCGCCTGCCGGCTGGCGCGCGAGGTTTTCCTCGAGCGGCTCGACGGCGACGCCGCCATCCTGCCGCGCATCGTCGCGCTCGGCGATCTCGACGAGGACGAGATCGCCTTCGCCGACGCCGCTACGGCTGAGCTGGCCGAGGAAGCGCTGCAACTGCCGGCGAGCTTCGGCGCGCTCGACCGGCGGCTGACCCTGGCGCAGCTCATCTCGAAATGGGCGGCCGCCATCACGCCCGACAAGGGTGCGCCGCTCGTCGCCAATACGCCGGAGGCGGCGGTGACGCTGGCCGACGCGCTGGCGCGGCTGATGGATGACATGATCACGCGCCAGGTCGACTGGAAAAATCTCGACAGGCTGGTGCCGGACGAGCTCGACGAATACTGGAAGCAGTCGCTCGACTTCCTCAAATTCGTGCACCCGGCGTGGCGCGGCATCCTCGCTGAGCAGAACGCCATCGAGCAGGCCGAGCGACGCGACCACCTGATCGAGGCGGAAGCCAAAAGACTGGCCGGCTCCGACGCGCCGGTGATCGCCGCCGGCTCCACCGGCTCGATGCCGGCCACCGCCAGGCTGCTCGCCACCATCGCGACGCTGCCGCACGGCGCGCTGGTGCTGCCGGGGCTCGATAGCAATCTCGACGAGGAGTCCTGGGCACTCATTGCCGGCAACGAAGACGACGACAGCCACGACGGACTGCCCGCCGCCGGCCATGCGCAGTTCGCCATGCATGCGCTGCTCGATCGCATTGGTATCGCGCGCGGCGAGGTCACCGAGCTCGCGCAGCCCGACGGGCGCGCGGCGCTGGTGTCGGAAGCTCTGCGCCCAGCCGCCACCACCGAGCGCTGGCAGCAACGGTTGGCCGAGCCGGACTTCAAGGTGGCGGCAGGCAATGCGCTTTCCTCGCTCAGCATGATCGAAGCGGCCAATGCCGAGGAAGAAGCGCTTGCCATCGCGGCCGCCATGCGCGAGGCGCTCGACACGCCGAAAAGGACCGTCGCGCTGATCACGCCCGACCGCGCACTCGCCCGCCGCGTCAAGGCCGCGCTGGCGCGCTGGCAAGTTGCGGTGGACGATTCCGGCGGCGACGCGCTCGCCGAAACGGGCGCCGGCCTGTTCGCGCGGCTCGCGGCGCAAGCCGCGCTGCACGGGCTCGAGCCGGTGACGCTGCTGGCGCTGTTGAAGTATCCGCTGCTGCGGCTCGGCGCGGCCGAGGGCGCGCACCGCGCTGCCATTGCGGCGCTGGAGCGCGCACTGCTACGCGGCCCGCGCCCGCGTGCGGGTACGAAGGGCCTCGCCCATGCGCTGGCGACCTTCCGCGCCAATCGCGACAAGCTGCACGCGAGCGATCCGCGCAAACGGCTCCGCGCCGAAGAGCTCGACGCGGCGGAAGCCTTGATCGCGCGGCTCGCCGCCGTGCTGGCGCCGCTGGAAGACCTCAAACCCGGCGCGCATGCGCTCACGGCGCTGGTGCAAGCCCATCGCGAAGTCGTCGTCGCGCTCGGCAGCGACGACAAGGGCGAGATCGCCGCCTTCGCCGGCCACGACGGCATAGCACTGGCGCGCGCCTTGGAGGAGCTAACCGAAAGCGCATCCGCCGCCGGCATGGCCGTCGACTGCACCGACTATGCCGAGCTGTTCGAAGCGACAATCGGCGATCGTGTGGTGCGCCGGCCGGAAACGCGCGAGCTGCGCGCCCACATCTACGGACCGCTGGAAGCGCGCCTTCAAGCGGTCGACCGCATGGTGCTGGGCGGCCTCAACGAGGGCACTTGGCCGCCCGAGACGCGCAGCGACCCCTGGCTGTCGCGGCCGATGCGGCGCGAGCTCCGCCTCGATCCGCCCGAGCGCCGCATCGGCCTTTCCGCGCACGATTTCGCGCAAGGCCTGGG
>JARRNI010000434.1:0-6495 GCA_037385125.1 Pseudolabrys sp. | reverse complement strand
CCGATCGGACAGACCTATATCGAGCTCCTGGAATCGGACAAAGAAGACACGGAGACCGCGCGCTGGATCGCCGAACACTGCGAGGGCCTGTTTCACATCTGTCTCGAGGTCGAAGACATCGAGGAGGCTCTGGACGAATTAAAGCGCAAAGGACTCAAGCTCATCGACGAGCAGCCGCGCGTCGGCCATGCCAATTCGCGTATTGCCTTCATCGATCCGAAATCGACGGGAAACGTCCTGATCGAACTGGTGCAGCTCGCGAATCCGGCCTGACAGGGCTTTTTTCAAGGCTGAAGAAACCCGATGAGACGCGGGCGCGCCGGGTCTCAGGCCGTCAACACCACCCGCCCGACAATGCGCCCCCCGCGCAGATCGTCGAGTGTCGCCGAGGCCTCGCCAAGCGGCCGCTCGGCGATCGGCGGCGGCGCCATTTTCTTCTCGCGCACCAGGTCGATCAGCTCGCGCGCCTCCTGCAAGGTGCCGGTCTGCGTGCCCTCGATCGTCATCGCCTTGAGCGGGAACATGGCGACCGCGGTCGCATAGCCGCCGCCGATCAGGCCGGTCACCACCACCTTGCCGCCCTTGGCCAGCACGCTCGTTGCGAAAGCGAGTGACTTGTCGGAGCCGGCGAAATCGACCGCCGCATAAATGCCGCCGCTCGCCTTCAACACCGCCTTGCGTGTCGCCGGATCGGCCGGATCGAAGACTTCATTGGCGCCGGCTTTGAGGGCGGCCTCTCGCTTGGCCGGATCGATGTCGGCGACGTAAGGTGCGCCATACATGGCGCGCGTCAGCGCCAGCCCCATCAGCCCGACGCCGCCGGCGCCCACCAGCATGAGCGGCGCGCGATCGGCGCGGCTTTTGAGCCGCTTGAGCGCCGCATAGGCGGTCAGCCCCGAGCACATCAGCGCGCCCGCGTAGGAGGCGGTGAGCGGGGCGTAGTCGATCAGATAGCGCGCATGCGGCACCAGCACGTGGGTGGCATAGCCGCCGTCGACGGTGATGCCGAGATGGCGCGGCGCCGCGCAGATGTTTTCGTCGCCATGCCGGCAGGCGGGACATTGCCCGCAGCCGATCCAAGGATAGACCGCCACCTTGGCGCCGGGTCTGGCGTCGCTGTCGGGCCCGGCTTCCGCCACTTCGCTGGCGATCTCATGGCCGAGGGTGAAGGGCAGGGTGCGGCCGGCGCGCACGTCGAGCTGCCTGCCGTCGCCGAGCGTGAAAAAGCCGTCCTGCATGTGAAGGTCGGAATGGCAGACGCCGCAGCGGTGGATGCGCACCAGCACTTCCGTGCCCTGCGGGCGCGGCGCCTCGACGACGGTTTCGCACAGCGGCGCGCCATAGGCGGTGAGGGATTGGCGGTGCATCAGGGTCATTTCACGCTCCGCTGTCATCATCCGCGCAAACGGATGATCCAGTAATCATGACCGTCGCGGATTATCGCGAGCGTTGAGAGTCCTGGATAGCCTGCTTTCGCGGGGTATGACAGCATCATTAAGCGCCCGCGCCAGCCGCACGAAGCCCTCGACCGAAATCTCCTCCGCCCGCGCGGTCGGCTCTATCTCCGCCGCTGCCAAGAGCGCGCTCACATCCACGCCGAGCGACTTCAGGCTCTGCCGCAGCATCTTGCGGCGCTGGCCGAAGGCTGCTTCCGTCACCCGCTGCAACGCGCGCGCCTCGCACGGCAAGGGGGCGGCGCGCGGGACGATGCGCACCACCGAGGAGGTCACCGCGGGCGGCGGCACGAAGGCGGTGCGCGCCACGTCAAACAGGATCTTGGCCTCGCTGCGCCAGCCCGCCAGCACCGCCAGCCGGCCGTAGGACTTGCCCCCCGGCCGCGCCACGATGCGTTCGGCCACCTCGCGCTGGAACATCAAGATGAGCTGGTCGTACCATGGCGGCCAGGGCTCGACGGTCAGCCAGCCGACCAGCAGCGCGGTCGCAATGTTGTAGGGTAGGTTGGCCACCACGCGTGCGGGCGCTTCGGCAACGTGGCCGCGTGCGTCGAAGGAAAGCGCGTCGCCTTCGACGACGTCGAGCCGGCCCGGATAGCACGCGGCAATCTGTTCGAGCGCCGCGATCGCGCGCGCATCGCGCTCCACCGCGATCACGCGCTTTACGCCTTGCGCCAGAAGCGCGCGGGTCAGCCCTCCGGGCCCGGGGCCGATCTCGACCACGGTCACGCCGTCGAATGGGCCCGCCGCGCGCGCGATGCGCGCGGTCAGGTTGAGGTCGAGCAGGAAGTTCTGGCCGAGCGACTTCTTCGGGCTGAGCCCGTGCCGCCGGATCACCTCGCGTAGCGGCGGCAGGTCGTCGATCTGGGCCATGCTCAGACGGGCGCCGCCGCCGGCGCCTCGGCTGAAAGCCGCGCTGCCAGCTTCAGCGCCGCGGCCAGACTTCCCGCATCGGCCTTGCCGGTGCCGGCCAGATCGAAGGCGGTGCCGTGGTCGGGTGAGGTGCGCACGAAGGGCAGGCCGAGCGTCACGTTGACGCCGTGCTCGAAGGCCAGCGTCTTGATCGGGATCAGCGCCTGGTCGTGATACATGCACAGCGCCACGTCGTAGCGCGCGCGTGCCGCGGCATGAAACATGGAGTCGGCCGGCATCGGCCCGGTCGCGTCGATGCCTTCGCTTCTGAGTTGCGCCACCGCCGGCGCGACGACGGCTTCATCCTCCTCGCCCAGCGTGCCCTCTTCGCCGGCATGCGGATTGAGCCCGGCCACCGCCAAGCGCGGGCGCGCGATGCGAAAGCGCGTCTTCATTCCGTGCGCCACGATGCGCCCGGTTTCTACGATCAGTTCGCGCGACAGCGCCGAGACTACCTGGCGCAGCGGGATATGGATGGTCACCGGCACTACCACCAACTCCGGCGACCACAGCATCATCACCGGCGTGACCTTCTTGCCGGTCGCCTCCTGCGTCAGCCGGGCGAGAAACTCGGTATGACCCGGATCGGGAAAGCCCGCGCGCGTCAGCACGTTCTTGGCGATCGGATTGGTGACCACCGCCGCCGCTACGCCCGAGATGGCGTCCGCCACCGCGCGGCGGATCGATTCGATCGCCGCCGGCGCGCTCGTCCCGTCCGGCTTGCCCGGCGCGGCGGTGACCGGCAGGTCGAGCGGCGCGACCGGCAGCGCGCGCGCGAAAGTCTCACCTGCGTCTGGCGGCGCGCCTTTCGCCAGCGGCACCTCGAGCCCGAGGGCGCGCGCCCGCCGCGCCAGGAAATCCACGTTGCCGATGACATAGAAAGCGGGCAGATCGAGCGCGCGTCGCCGCCGCCAGAGATCGAGGGTCAGGTCGGGACCGATGCCGGCCGGCTCGCCGAGCGTCAACGCCAGAGGAGGGCCCGCGGCTCGGCTCATTTTCCGTTTTTGTACTCGATCATCGCCTCTCGGCGCAGCTCTTCAAGATAGCGCTGGGCCTGTCGCTCGAAGCGCTTCTTGAAGATGTCCTCGCGCACCTGGTGCTGCGCCGGCGAGTCGGTCTGGGTCTTCTTCTTGCCGCAGACCGCGAACATCTGCAGGCCCTGGCTGGTCACGTCCGGTGCGGTTAGTCGGCCAACCTCAATGCTGCCGAGCAATTCGCGCAATTTGTCCGGCAGGTCGGCCGAACTGCGGGTGATCGGGTCGCGCACCGCCACGTCGCGCAGCGCGCGCGCGAAATCGAGGCCCTGCTTGCAGTTGAGGAAGCGGCCGCGCAGTTGCTCGGCCTCGTTCCGCTTGAGCTTCATCACCCGCGAGTCCGATCCGGCGGGCACCACCACGGTGACCGGATAGAGCGTATAAATGTAGCCGATCGTATCGGTGGCCTCGTTGCGCGCGCGCATCGCGTTGACGACGTCGGATTCGCTGACATGAAGCGATGCGCTGAATTTGCCGTGCACCAGCTGGTTCCAGGTTATCTGGGCCCGGATGCGTTCCTTGACCGTGCTGGGCGATATGCCGGCGCGCTGCAGGAGCTGGGTGAATTGCTTCACCGTGATGTGCTGGCGCTCCGCCATGCTGTTGAAGGCTTGATTCACATCGTCATTGCCCACGATCAGGCCGTATTGCTTGGCCTTGGCGATCTTGAGCCGATCGTCGATCAGGTCCTGGATCACCTGCTGGCGGCTTGGCCGCTTGTGGGTGGACGATTCGACCAGCTTGGTGCGCTGCTCGATGTCGTATTCAGTGATCGGGGACCCGTTGGCCACCACCACGACCTGGGCATGGGCGAGGTTCGGCAGGGCGAGGCCTGCGGCGACAAGCACGGCCGCGGCCAGCACAAGCCGGAACGGGATCGGTCTCACGGAAATCCTCAGCATCGTGCGTTCCATCGCGTCAGTTTGGCCAGCGGCGCGATGCGCCGTCGCCGGCTCGAGGTCACGGCCCGGTCAGCCCGCCCAACGCGCCGACCCCCTGGCTCACCGAGGTGCCGCCCAACGTGCGGAGGTTCAGTTGCAGCATGACTGTGTGGTCGACGTGCGGGTTGCCGCTGTAGACGTAACTACTAGCCGAGCCCGATGCGGGTCTGGTCGAACTTTCCGGCGGTAATGTCGTAGCGCGCGCCTCCCAGCAGCACCCAGTTAGCGTCCAGTTTGACCGACCCGGTGCCCAGAATGCCCTGGCGGCGGTCAAGCAGGCCGAATTCGGGCTGGGCGGCATAGTCGCCAAACATGAGGTCGACGGACCAGCGGTCGAAGGCCGCGCGCGCTTCCAGTTCGGTGCGCTGCACGGCGAAGTCGTTTTTGGCGAAGCGGAAGCGCGAGGTGAAGGTAAAGGTGCTGTTGGGCTGGTAGGAGACCCGCGCCACATAGTCCGAAAGCCGGGTATCGAGACCGCTGTCGAGGCCGGTATTGGCGACGCCACCCGCCGCGAAGGAGTTCTTTCCAAAGAGCTGGTAGGACTGGCCGAACAGGGCGTTGACGAAGCCGCCCTGGTTGAACTGCATGGTGTACTGGACGCCGTAATTGGTGCGGCCGCCGCCTTCAACCCGGTCCCAGCCGGAGAACTTGTCGATGCGGAACAGGTTGCTGTCGTCGAAGATGAAGCTCTGCGCGTCCTCGTTCGGCCATTTGCCGATTTGCGGCTCGTTCGGCCGCGCGATCACCTGGGCGATCGGCTCGAAGGTCTGCGTGCCCCAGGGCTGCACGTCGATGAAGGGATAGCGATATTCGACGCCGACGGTGGGCATGGCGCGCACCAGGCTGCTGTTGCCGGTATCGATATAGTTCGACACGCCGGGCTGCGACTTGACCTGCAGCGAGGCGACGTCGGCGCGCACCGAGGCGAACGGCGTCCAGACCTGGCCGATTCGGTCGGTGACGCTGTGCTTCCAGTGCGCTTCGGTGGAGAAGCGGCTGTAGGTGCCGGGGACGCCGCGCATCAGGCAGTTGCTCTTGTTGATGACCGCGGGGTTGGCGGTGCGCAAGCAGGTGCCGCTGGTGAGCGCGCTCTGGGTGATCGGTTCGAAATTGGCGTCCTCGCGCGACAAGCTGGTGAAATTGGTGTTGAAGCCGAGCTCGCCGCCGAACACCGGGTGGTCGATCGTATAGGTGTAGTCGATCACCGGATGGATGATCGGAATCTCGCTCTGCTGGTCGGCTTCCGAGAAGCCCATGAAATAGATGGAGCGCGCGTCGAAATAGCTGCGGTTGCCCTTGCCGGTGAGGTAAAGTTGGGAGATTCCTTCGCTGGCGCCCTCCTGGAAGGTATTGGTGGCGCGATAGCGCGACAGGTGCGGGTTGTAGTCCTGCAGGAAGGTCTTGTCCGACATCAGCAGCGCGTTCCAGCCCCAGACCCATTTTCTGTTGAGGGCGAACTGGCCCTCGCTTTCCACGCTGCCGCGCCAGCGGCGGTTGCCCGGTGTCGACGTGCCGTCGCTGTGCACGAAATAGCCGGGGTCGAGCTGGTTGATGCCGGCGGCGCGTATGTCGTAAGCGCCGTTGATCAGGCGCTGGCGGAATTCGCCCTGCATCAGCAGGCCCTGCTTGGTGGTGATCATCGGCGCGACGGTCGCGTCGTAGTTCGGCGCCAGCGCGAAATAGTAGGGCACTTCCAGCGCCGCGCCGTATTTCGAGCTCGACGATATGGTCGGCATCAGCATGCCGGTCTTGCGTTTGACGGTGGGGTCGGGGGTCGAGAAGTAGGGCATGTAGGCGATCGGATGACCCCAGACCTCGAGGCTGGCGTCCTCGAAATAGATCATCTTCTCGTTCTGGTCGTGGATGATGCGCACCGCCTTCACCTGCCATTCCGGCGGCTTCAGCGGGTTGTCCTTACAGGGTTTGCAGGCGGTGTAGACGCCGTTATGGAAGACCGTGAAGTTGCCGGCCGAGCGCTCGGCGCGCGCGGCCGCCATGCGCGTCTGCGCGGGCGCGTCCAGTCTGAGCGAGTCGACGAAGCCGTCGCGGTAGTCGTCCGACAGATCCATGATCTGCCCATAGGTGACCTTGCCGTCCGGTTCGGTGAGCCGGATATTGCCCTCCGCGTGCAGGCGCTTGGTGGTCTGGTCGTAG
>JARRNI010000433.1:0-4565 GCA_037385125.1 Pseudolabrys sp. | reverse complement strand
AAGCCGCTGATGCGGGCCATCGCTGCCTGACCACCCTTGCCGGTCGGCGCACACCGGCGCTGCACGCGCATGAGCGACTGCCATCAGTCGTCACGCGATCGCGTTCTCACACGACCTCGATCATTTTCGCCCGTGGCGCGATGTCCGCGCGATTTCCGCCTACCCCTCCAAAATCACCGTCACATCGGACATGCAGACCGGCAGCGAAAGGCCAGAAAGGGAAATACCGGGATGTTCGGAGGCATGTCTGATTGGGCCTGAGCTATGGCTATGGCCCTGGCGTGGCTAAGGAGGGAAAGGCGGCGGAACCGGACGGCTCGTCATACACTTTCGGCCCGTCCAGCAGGGCGTTGAGCGGCTAGTTCCTTGTCGGCAAGTAAGCGGTCTCGCGCTATCTCCTTACTGGGAGGTGGAATTCCTTCGGCAGGAGATTTCTCAATAATGGCTCGACCAACACACCAGCTCATAAATGCCTTTATCGATTTCAGAGCTTTATTGGCTGCGGCTGGAGCACCCCGCTGCTCGATGGCGGCGACGATCTCGATCACGTCTCTTTTGCTGATTTCATGAATGCTCCCGCCAGTTCAGGGCTTCCCAATCTCTCGTCTAAGCAATCTCGCAATTTTCGCCATAGAGCGGATCTGCGATAGCCGTTGGCCAATAAAGGTCTCCAACAGATCTTCGATGCGATCAGTTACCATGCGCCTTTTGGCCTCCCGTTTTCCCGACGCGGGATCGCGGCCGTCTAGTCTCGCAGTGAAGATCTTTTGGGCCGTGATGCGCACTTGGCGAAGGGTTACTCGCCGGTATGGTCCGATGGTATATTTGCGCAGCTTCGAGGTGGCTCCGCCGGTGCGGTACAAGATGACAAACACCTTGCGACCCTTCGGCGTGATCTTTACCCCAAAACCGGAAGACCCGCGTCCCAGTAAACGACGTCCGCTGTTGGCGTGGGGACCGCGTCAATGGCACTCTTAGTCAGTTTGATGCGAGGCATAGAGCAGCACCTTATCGCTCGGCGCTACCTGAAGCGTATATAGGTAGCACCACCGGAGAAACGACAGGAACGAAGGTGATGCTTGGTCCGAGTTCACGCAAGCGAAATCAATGCGTTATGAACCACCGTCAATCAACTTCCATCTCGGGGAGGTACAAATCCGAGAACCTTTGGGGAGAGAGTTGGGGTGAGGTGGATTCTGACTATCGATGGGCTGTAAACCCTCACTCGGCGCACTTCGTGCGCCGACCTCTCCCGATGGGAGAGGTGAAGTGATCTCGCGGCACAACCTTATTCAAACTGAATATTGCTTTGGAGTGCTCGGATTAATTCTCGGCGTTAAAGGCGTAGCGATGGCCGGACTTTCTGCGCGTGACCCGGGTCTTCAGCCGCGGCACCACCACTAGGCGGTCGACCTTGCCCTTCAGGAAGGCGTGCAGGAACCGCCAATAGTGCTTGAATGACACGCAGCCGAATGACTGACCGGTCTGCCCGAGCATGTAGGTGTGCGCGAGCATGCCGTCGCGGCCGTGCATCGCGTTTTCGTCGACCGGTTTGAGCCGGATGGCCCGCACGCCGTGGAAAAGATGCTCGCGCAGGCTCAGCTTGTAGATGTTAGGCGGCGTCGGTCCGCGCATCTTCTGGCGGGCGTAGCGCGGATTGTCGCGGCGGTAGTGCAGGCCGGAATGCGCTTCCAGCTCTTTGCCATCGGGCATGTAAACCGTATGCGCCGCGATGTCGTAGATCGCCGTGCGGCTGTCGGGCCCGGGCAGCGACACCGTCCCGGCCAGCGCATCCTTGACGGTCAAGCCCTTGGGCGACGTTTCCGGCGGCGGCAGGCTGCCGGTGACCAGCGCAGCCGGTTTTGCGGCGGGAGCGGCGGTCTCCTCATGCTTGGCCTCGGTTTTGGCCGGCTGTGTGGTCTGCGGCGGCGCCCGGGTGGGTGGCGCCGTGCGGCTCGGTTGCTTGGCCGGTAGCGCCAGCACCCCGGACGGAGGGATCTTCGCCGGCGCGGGCGGGGGCGGGGTGAGTTCGGCCAGCTGCGTTGCCTTCTGCTCTCTCAGCGTCTCGGCGATTTCATGCGAAGGCCGCGCGCGCGGCAGCGGTGGCGATGCCTTCGGCGCCGGCGCATTGTCCGCGCTCTCGACCGGAGGGGCCGGCGGCGCGCTGGAGACGGGCGCGGCAGCCATCGGCCGCGCGGGTGGCGGCGCGGCGCGCGCCAGTTCGGCGGCGCGGACGAAGTCTGCGACGCGGGCGCGCGCGGTCAGCAGCGGGGCGGCGCCGGCGAAATCCGCCGTGCCGGCCAGCCTGGGATGGGCGCCGGTCGCCGCGACCGTCGCCGGCATCAACGAGCCGTGCGCGTGAAACGCGGGATTGGTGGAAAGCGCCGCGCTGGTCAGCGAGGCGGCGGCGAAGACGATTGCCGCCACCAGGGCGCAGGCGCCAACCACGCCGCCAAGGCCGAGCGCGAGCGGACCGAAAACGATGCAGCGATGGTCGAAAGCGATGACACGACCGTCATAGGAACTGACGCCGGCAAACGTCGCGGTCACATAGGTCATGGGTTACGCAACTCGTACCAGTTTTACTCAATGCGTCGCGCGGCGCGGCCGCTCCGCCGATTTCGGGACGGGAGATGTCCGCCGAAGACAAAGGGAACTCGATATGCCGACCCACCCGCATCACGCCACGTGACGAGGGACCAACAATGCAATGATTAAGGTTAAGCCGCTGTAAACGGGCGCAACGAGACCGTCGGGCGCGCGCGGCGTGGCCCTTAAGTCAAACTGCGACGACGCGTTGCGATTATTTGTCGCCCAGCAACTCCGCCAGCGCCGCGCGGAAATCCGGTGCGATGTCGGGGTGCTCGAGCGCGTAGGCGACGTTGGCGGAAAGGAAGCCGATCTTGGAGCCGCAGTCGAAGCTGCGTCCTTCGAACTTCAGCCCGTAGAACGACTGCGTGCGCGAGAGCGCCAGCATGGCGTCTGTGAGCTGGATTTCGCCGCCGGCACCGGCCGACTGTTTTTCCAGGACTTCGAAGATCTGCGGCTGCAGGATATAGCGGCCGGTGATGGATAGGTTGGACGGCGCTTCCTCGCGCTTGGGCTTCTCCACCATCTTGGTGATCTTGAAGGCCTTGCCCTTGCTCTCGCCGACACCGACCACGCCGTACATGTGCACGCGATCGGGCGGCACCTCTTCCACGGCGATGATGTTGGCGTTGGCGTCGACGTCATTGGCCGCCTCGATCATCTGGGCGAGACAGCCGGGCGCATGCTGCACCAGCACGTCGGGCAGCAGCAGCGCGAAGGGCTCGTGCCCGACCAGCTCGCGCGCACACCAGACCGCATGGCCGAGCCCCAGCGGGGACTGCTGGCGGGTGAAGCTGGCGGTACCCGCTTCCGGCAGGTCCTGCGACAATAAGGCCAATTCCGCCTTTTTGCCGCGTTCTTGGAGTGTAACCTCCAGCTCGAACTGTCGGTCGAAGTGGTCCTCGATCACGCTCTTGTTGCGGCCGGTGACGAAGATGATGTGCTCGATGCCGGCCTCCATCGCTTCGTCCACCACGTGCTGGATGAGCGGGCGATCAACCACCGGTAGCATTTCCTTGGGCATGGCCTTGGTGGCCGGCAGAAAGCGGGTGCCGAGGCCGGCGACGGGGAAAATGGCTTTGCGGATACGGGTCATGGGGAAAATAGCCGTGTTCGAGGGGAAGGGTTGCGGGCGAGGAAAAGCACGGTCCGGCGCCCCGGTCCAGACGTCAAAGACGGTCCCGGATCATTAACGCACTCGCAATGATATCGGGGTCCCATAGGCCGACCGAGGGGAAAATCGGCAGGACGGGAACGGCTAGCGGCATGCAAAGGTCCTTTTTCGTGGCGGCAATCCTGCTCACCACCGGCGGCATGGCCGCGGCGCAAGGCGGCCGCGTGCGCTTTGCGGACGTGACCGGGGCCCTTCCGCCGCCCCGGCCGGCGCACGTCCACGTCAATGCACCCGCCTGGAGCGGCAGGAGCGGCGCCTCCGGCGATCCGCGCATGACGGCTCAGGCGATCCGCGCCGCGGCGGCCGACTTCCACCAATGCCTCGAGGGCATGTGGCCGCTGGCCGTGCGGCATCATGTCTCGCGCGCCACTTTCGAGCGCTATACCCGCCAGCTCAAGCCGGCGCTGCGCATCATGGACCTGATGGACCGCCAGCCGGAATTTACCAAGTCCATCTGGGACTATCTGGACATTCTGGTCAACGACGACCGCATCGAGAAGGGCCGCGCCCTGCTGGCCCAATACCGCCCCGTTTTCGACCGCGTCGAGCGCGCTTATGGCGTCGACCGCAACGTCCTCGCGGCCATCTGGGGAGTGGAGAGCAACTACGGCACGCAGGGCGGCAACCGTCCGGTCCTGCAGTCGACAGCGACGCTTGCCTGCGTCGGCCGCCGGCAGAAATACTTCCGCCGCGAGTTTGTCGCCACCCTGCAGATCCTCCAGCACCGCGACGTGCCATCGGACAGACTTGTTGGCTCCTGGGCCGGCGCCTTCGGGCCGACCCAGTTCATGCCGAGCGCGTT
>JARRNI010000432.1:0-4565 GCA_037385125.1 Pseudolabrys sp. | reverse complement strand
GGTTGTAGGCGATCAGCGCCATCACCAGCAGGTTGGTGAGGACGATGAGTCCTACTACGGCGAGGCCGAACAGCAATATCAACCAGCCCGTTTGGCGTTTAGCCCGGTCCTGGGCCTCGAAGAAATTCATGGGCCGCGGTCAGATCAGAACGAAACCTTGGGCGCAGCCTGGATTGCTGCATGGTCTTCGAACTCCAGCAGGCTCGCGTCCGGACCGTGGCCGAACATCGAGGCGAACATCGCCGGCGGGAAGGATTGCTTGTAGGTGTTGTACTGCATCACCGCGTCGTTGAAGGCCTGCCGGGCGAAGGCCACCCGGTTCTCGGTGCTGGTCAGTTCTTCCGAGAGCTGCATCATGTTCTGGTTGGCCTTGAGATCGGGGTAGGCCTCCATGACCATGTTCATGCGTCCCAGCGCGCCGGCGAGGGTGCCCTCCGCCTGGTTCAGGGACTTGATAGCATCCGCGTTGCCCGGGTCGGCCTTGGCGCGGCTCAACAGGCTGGCGGCGGCATTGCGTGCCTCGGTCACGGCCTCCAGCGTGCCCCGTTCGTGCTTGATATAGCCCTTGGCGGTCTCGACCAGATTGGGGATCAGGTCGTAGCGCCGCTTTAACTGCACCTCAATCTGGGCGAAGGCGTTCTTGAAACGGTTCTTCAAGCTGACGAGCCGGTTATAGATCGACGTGATGTAAATGGCGATGACGGCAATTACCACCAGGGTAATTATCGATATGGCGTCCATGACACTCTCCTCCCGTTGCGACGTGCTATGCATGATTATCGGCGATGGTATCAATAATCCTGAATGGGGCGAAGCCCAGTTTAGGCGAAAACGCATTGGGCCGCTTAGGTTCGCGGCTCGACGATGTGACATCGGACCGTATCCCGAGCCAATCTTGTTCCTTGCCGTCTCTCGATTCTTCGTGGCTAGTCGAAAAAACGCATGTCTCAAGAACAGTGCGCAAACACCGCTATATATAGACACGAATACTAATTTTTTAGGAAAACTCCACCGCCCGGGCTGTTCATGGGCGATATGACGCATACATATTCAAGCCCGGGGAATAAGAAATGAAAAAACGTTTACTCCGGTTCGGCATCCGGCAAAAGGTGATTCTCGTGCTGGTGACCGTGCTGATGAGCGCCTTAACCATAAGCGGCTGGATGGCTTTGGAACAGGAAAAAAAGGATGCCATGCAGGAGATCCATCAAAGGGGATCGGATATAACCCGGTTCGTCTCAAAATCCCTTGCCTACAGCGTTGTGGGATATGACTATCACACCATCCAGCTGCTACTGGATGAGATCACCATGTCCGATATCGTCGCCTACGCCAAGGTGGTGAGCGTCAAGGGTAATGTCATGGCCGAATCGGGCTCGCTGCAACAGCCGGATGAGACCGAATTGCTGATGTTCACCAACGATATCAAGCTCAATAACGAATCCGTCGGCATCTTGGTCGCCGCCATCAGCCCGGCGAGCACCTTGCGGCATCTCGAATCGCAGAAATTCCATTTGGTGGCGCGAGAGGCGTTCGTAATCCTGTTGATCGCCGTCGGTGAATTCTTGGCCTTGTCGTTCCTGATCATCCGCCCGGTGCGCACCATGTCGGAGTCGCTGACCAAGGGCGTCGTCGAGAATGACGGCAAGGTGGGCGAATTGCCCGTCATATCCAACGACGAGTTCGGCGATCTGGCGCGGCGGTTCAATGTCCTCGGTGCACGGCTCAATGAGGCCAACGAGCGCATGCGCAGCAAGGTCGAGAGCGCTGATGGACAACTGCGGGAAACCAATAAGAAACTATTGCAGAAGTCGCGGGAGCTGGAGGAGATGAACAAGGAATTCGAGAGATTGTCCATCACCGACTCGCTCACCGGTTTGTACAATCGCCGTTATTTCGAGGCGACGATCGGCGCGAAGGTGGCCGCATCGATACGTTATGGGACGCTCAACAGCCTGTTGTTGATTGACGTGGATCATTTCAAGAAAATTAACGATGCCTACGGTCACTCCGCCGGAGACATGGTATTGAAGGAAATAGCCGAACGCCTCATGAAAAACGTGCGCGGCTCGGATATTCTGTGCCGGGTGGGCGGAGAAGAGTTTATCGCATTCTGTGACGATGCCGGGCGCGGCAAAGGGCTTAAAATCGCCGAAAAACTGCGACTGGCCGTAGCAGAACACAAATTCGATATCGGCAGCGAGTTGCTCAGCGTCTCTGTGAGCGTGGGCATCGCCACCATCCCCAACGATACCGGCACGATTACCGCGAAGGACTTCTATCATTGCGCCGATGTCGCGTTGTATCAAAGCAAAGGCGCGGGCCGCAACCGTATTACTCATTATGCCGCCTGCGCATGAGATTAAGAAAAACGGCGTGATCATGCGACATGCCGGCAGCAACTCGGCGCGGCTCGCAGCGGCATTCACCGCCTTCCTGTTGCTGGTGCCGTGGATCGACGGCGATGCCGCGGCGCGCGGGCAGGAACTGTATTTCGGCTCCGTCGCCATGGACATTCCCGCCATTATGCACCAGCGGCTGCAGCCGCTGACCCGCTATCTGACTGCGGGCCTCGGCCGTCCGGTTCACTTGCAGCTGTCACCCAATATGGATTCCGCGATTGAGGATATCCGTAACGGCTCGGTCGATTTGGCCTATCTCACCCCGGTCGCGTACTTGAAGGCGCATGCGGGCGGAGACGCGCGCTTGTTGGTGAAAACCGTCACGGAGGGCAGGGGTTCGTTTCAGCTCATGATCGTGGTCAAGGAAGGCAGCCCGATCAAGTCCGTTGCCGATTTGAAGGGCAAGGACTTCGCCTTCGGTGATAAGGCGGCGTTGCTGCAGCGTGCGGTGGTGGTCAACGCCGGGATCAAATTGGATGAGTTCAACGATTACAAATTTATCGGCCACTACGACAATATCGTGCGCGGCGTGCTCAACGGCGATTTCGACGCCGGCATTGTCAAAGACACCATGGCCTATAAATGGGAAGCAAAAGGCATACGGATCCTGCACGCTTCGCCCCCGCTCCCTCCCTACAATATCGCCGTCAACAGAAACGTCGGCGAGAAAATGTACCACGAGCTCAAAGAGCTATTTTTAAGGCTGAATTCGCCTGATCCGCGGCACGAGAAAATCATTCACGCGCTTGACGTCAAGTACAGCGGTTTCGCCGCGGTCGACGATGGGGAATACGACGTCGTCCGTCAATTGATCAAGCCGTTTGAAGCGCCGTAACGGTAATCGTCATTTCCGGCCTCCGATTTGAGCGCTTGCCGGCAAGGTGCCGGCAATATGAATCATGTGTGATGCCTAGCCGGAAACCTCGCATTGTCCCGGCTGCTCCTTGACAATTAGGTCGGCCGTACTTCGCCTATTACCCCCCGGGTTGACTTTGCTATGGACGGTCGGGGGGCCGCCGGATCGGCCGTTTTCCTTGAAACTTTCCGTGCTCCCATCGGTCGTACGCTGTGGAAGGGAAGCCCGGCCTTGATCGGGAATAATATCCGGATCGCGGGATGATCCGGAAAAGCTTCGGGATAAGGGTTTTCGGGGGAGCGGCACGGGTTCTCCTCGGACAATACCGAAAGAAATATAGAAAACCCCGAAGTGTCAGTATGAAATCGAAGATGGACTGCCAGCGCAAGAATATCTAGGAAACCTGAATCGCCGTTCAGCTTGTTGAGCTTTGCCTCGAGATAGATCATCGGGTGTGGGCGGAGATTGAGATTGAAAATTCGACCACGGGACTGAACTTCGCTTAAATTCTCAACTTCACGGGATTGACGATGAGCACAACAACAGTGGAAGCACCGGCCGGGCCATCCCCGACACAAGAGGCCTTTCATCGCTTAAAGCAACAGATATCGCAACGCATCCTGGGCCAGGAGACCCTGGTGGACCGGTTGTTGATCGCCATGCTGGCGGACGGCCATCTGCTGGTGGAGGGTGCGCCGGGCCTGGCCAAGACCCGGGCGATCAAGGTCCTGAGCGACAGCATCGAAGCCAATTTTCACCGTATCCAGTTCACTCCCGATCTGTTGCCCGCGGATCTTACCGGCACCGACATCTTCCGACCCCAGGATGGTTCCTTCCAATTTCAACGCGGCCCCCTGTTTCATAATCTTATTCTCGCCGACGAAATCAACCGCGCGCCGGCCAAGGTGCAGTCGGCATTGCTGGAGGCCATGGCGGAGCGGCAGATCACCGTCGGCACCACCACCTATCCCCTGCCCAAGTTGTTCCTGGTGATGGCCACCCAGAATCCCATCGAACAGGAAGGCACCTATCCCCTGCCCGAGGCGCAGCTCGACCGCTTTCTGCTGCATGTGAAGATCGATTATCCCCAGGCGGAAACGGAACGGCAGATCCTGGAGTTGGCGCGTCGTGAGGCGCGCGCAAGCCACACCGTCACCGCGGCCGTGGCCAATAAGCTTTCCCAGACCGCACTGATGGCGGCTCGCGAGGAGGCACTGGCGGTCTACATGGCCGACAACCTGGAGCGTTACCTTATCGAGATCGTGCTCGCCACCCGCGAACCGTCGCGCTACAGCGCCAAACTCGCC
>JARRNI010000431.1:0-7122 GCA_037385125.1 Pseudolabrys sp. | reverse complement strand
TAATGGTCGGCGTCGAGAATGCGGCGCGCCTCCTCGATGTCGATCGGGGCTTCCTCCGGCAGCTTCCAGGGCAGCTCGATCAGCCAGTCGAGATAGGTGCGCACCATGCCGTATTCGGCCGCGGCCTCCGGCATGCGCTGCAGGCGGCGCAGCTCCTTGCGGGCGGCGTCCTCGACCTCCTTCGGCATTTCGGCGTCGGTGATCTTCTTGTCGAGCTCGGCCAATTCGGCGGCCTTGCCTTCCTCGCCTTCGCCAAGCTGCTTCTGGATGGCGGCCATCTGCTCGCGCAGCAGCACCTCGCGCTGGCGCTCGTCGAGCGCCGCCTTGGTCTGCTGGCCGATTTCGGCGGACAGCCGCAGCACTTCGATACGGTGCGCCAGCAGCGTGGAGACCTTCTCCATGCGCGCGGCGACGTCGACCGTTTCCAGCACTTCCTGCTTTTCTTCCGGCTTCAGGTCCATATAGGCCATGGCCAGATCGGCGAGCGCGCCCGCCTGCTCGACCGCCTGGATGGCGGCCACCAGTTCGCGCGGCGCCTGCGGCATCAGCTCGAGCGCCTCCAGTGCTTGGCCGCGCAGATGCAGCAGGCGCGCTTCGATCTCCGGCGACTTGCCCTGCTGCTCTTCGACGCGGATCACGCGCGCCACCATGAACGGCCAGCCGCTGAGGAACTCGGCCACCTGGAAACGTTGGTCGCCCTGGCAGACCAGGTGATGGGTACCGTTCGGGTCGGTGATGAAACGCACGACATTGGCGACCGTGCCCATGCGATGCATGTCGAGCCCGGTCGGGTCGGCGGTTTCCGGGTCGCGCTGCTTGAGAATGCCGACTTGGCGCTGCTCGCGCACGGCCTGCTGGGCGGCGGCGATCGACTTCGGCCGGCCGATGGTGACGGGCATCACCATGCCGGGGAACAAGACGAAATTGCGCACCGGCACGATGATCATGGCATCGTCCGGCAGCGGCGGAAGATTCTGGTCCTGCTGCGCCTTTTCGGGCTCGTTGCCCTTCGGTTCGGCGCCCTGCTCCAGGCTTCTCATCATTTCACTTTCAACCACGGGACACTCCCGCTTTCTCCAGGGTGATCAACAGACAGCCATCCACCATCGCGTGACGTACCGAGGCGTACCGGCCCGCCGGCAGGCGCACGCGACGCTCGAAGCGGCCCTGCGGCAGTTCGAGGCGATGGATGACCGCCGTGCGCAGTGCCGCCGGCAGCACGCGGCTGCCCGCGACCACCAGGTCGGCGCCGTCGATGGCGGCCTCGACCCGCTCCGGCTCGACCCCGGGCAGCGCCATGAATACCAGCACCTCGTGTTCGGTCTCCAGCACGTCGACCGGTGGCTCCCAGGCCATGCGGGTTCGCGCCGGGCGGAAGAATTCGCGCTGCATGCGCTCGGCCCGTGCGAGCATGTCGCAGGCTTCCGACCACATCCAATTCTGGGAAAAATCAGCCATGGATTGCCTTCCGGTCGTTCATGTGATGTTCCAGGCCTCAGATTTCAATATGGGCGGGAACTTGCCCCGCCGCCGCTCCGAGTGAATTGACAAGGGTCAACGCGGCTGAAAGGCCTTGGATCGCCTAGAAAGGACCATCGCGGGCGATCCGGAGGCTCGATGGCCGCCCGCCGCGACGATTTGAGGATTTTGCCCGAGGAGGTTGTACGCTTCCATGCGGCCGCTGCTGCATCCGAGCCTCGTCAACGGGCGGACCGGGGACCCGGCGCTCTATATCGAGACCCTGTTCGAGCGGCGGGCCATCCTGTTCGATCTGGGCGACATCGCGGCGCTGGCGCCGCGCAAGGTGCAGCGGCTCGCGCACATCTTCGTCTCGCACACCCATATCGACCATTTCATCGGCTTCGACCGGCTGCTGCGGCTGCTGGTCGGGCGGGAAAAGACGGTCAAGCTCTATGGCCCCCCGGGCTTCATCGGCCAGGTCCGGCACAAGCTGCAGGCCTATCGCTGGAATCTGGTCGACCGTTTCCTCTGCGATCTCGTTTTCGTGGTGACGGAAATCGATGACGCCTTGGCGACGCGCACAGCGCGCTTTCGCCTCAAGACCGGTTTTGCCGCCGAAGACCTCGGCGCGGGCCGCAGCGCGGGCGGGGTGCTCTACCGCGAGCCCGCTTTCACCGTTTCGGCGGCCGTCCTGGAGCACCGCACGCCCTGCCTCGGCTTTGCCCTGGCGGAAGCCGAGCACGTCAACGTCTCGAAGAACCAGCTTTCCGAGATGGGCCTGCCGGTCGGGCCCTGGCTGCGCGAGCTCAAGCGCGCCGTGGTCGAGGGCTGGCCGGATGACGCAATGATTGCGGTGCGGGCGCGGGCGGCCTCGCCTGAGGCACGTGAACTGCCGCTTGGGCGTTTGCGTGACGCGGTCACGGTCACGCCTGGTCAAAAGGTCGCGTATGTCACCGACGTCGCCGACACGCCGGGCAACCGCGCCGCCATCGTCGCGCTGGCGCGCAATGCCGATCTCCTGTTCATCGAGGCCGCCTTTGCGCAGGCCGATGCCGATCTCGCGGCCGAGCGCGCGCATTTGACCACGCGCGCTGCTTTCGCCGGCGGCGCGGCCTCTCTATAAAGCTGCAAGGTGCGCGGAAGCCCGCGCGCGGGGGAACGAACGAAATGTCCGATACCGCAGCGGCGCGCGGTCCGCTCTCCGGCATCCGCGTGCTCGATTTCACCACGCTGCTTCCGGGGCCGATGGCGACCCTCATGCTCGCCGAGGCCGGCGCCGAGGTGATCAAGATCGAGCGTCCGGGCGGCGAGGACATGCGCCGCTTTGAGCCTTCCTGGGGCAAGGAAAGCGTGATGTTCGCTATGCTCAACCGCGGCAAGAAAAGCGTGGCGGCCGACCTGAAAGACGCGCGCACGCGCGAGCGCGTGCTCGACCTGGCAAGAAGCGCCGACGTGGTGGTCGAACAGTTCCGCCCCGGTGTGATGGACCGTCTCGGGCTCGGCTACGAGGCGTTCCGCGCGGTCAATCCGCGCATCGTCTATTGCGCCATCACGGGCTACGGCCAGAGCGGCCCGCGATCGGCCCGTGCCGGCCACGACCTCAACTATATCGGCGACGCCGGCCTGCTGGCGCTGTCGTCGGGCCAGCCGGGGCACCGCACCCTGCCGCCGGCGCTGATCGCCGACATCGCCGGCGGTTCATATCCTGCGGTGATGAACATTCTGCTGGCGCTGCGCAACCGCGACTCCAACGGCATCGGCTGCTTTATCGACGTCAGCATGAGCGAGAGCGTGTTTCCCTTCGCCTATTGGGCGATCGGCGCGGGGCTTGGCGCCGGGCACTGGCCGGTGGATGGCTGCGATCGTCTCACAGGCGGCTCGCCGCGCTATCATCTCTATGAGACCCGCGACGGCAGGGTGGCGGCGGTGGCCTCGCTCGAGCAGAAGTTTTGGGAGGCCTTTGCGGTGGCCATTGGGCTCGATCCCGCATTCATCGACGACGCGCGCGATCCCGCAGCATCCATCGCCCGCGTCGCCGAAATCATCGCCGGCCGCACGGCGGCGGAATGGGCACCGATCTTCGACAAGGCCGACTGCTGCTGCTCCATCGTGCAGGACGTGCGCGCGGCGCTCGACGATCCGCATTTCAAGGCGCGCGGTGTGTTCGCGCCGCGCCTCGTCAACGAAAAGGGCGAGACGCTGCCGGCGGTACCGGTGGCGATCGAAAAGGCATTACGACCTGGTGTCGCAACAGATGCTTCCGCGCCGGCGCTCGGAGAGCATAATTCCGAGTTCGGATTTTAGACGAAGAGTTAGTCAGCTCTGCGCTGCCTGATTAACCGGCGCGCCCAAGCCCGCCGCCACTGCCGGCGCAATCTGTGCCGGCGTATCGACCACCACAATGCCAGCCGCTTCCAGCGCTTTGCGTTTGCCGGCATAGCTGCCGGCCGAGCCGGTGACGATGGCGCCGGCATGGCCCATCTTCTTGCCAGGCGGCGAGGCGGCGCCGGCGATGAAGGCGACCATCGGCTTTTTGACCTTGCGGGCGTATTCCGCGGCGTCTTCTTCCATGGCGCCGCCGATCTCGCCGACGATGACGATGGCGTGGGTGCCGGCCTCCTCGTCGAGCGCCCGTAAGGCGTCGGTCGTGGTGGTGCCCAGCATGGGGTCGCCGCCGATGCCGATGAAAGCAGACTGGCCGAGGCCGGCGCGGGTCAAGTTGAGGCAGACGAGGGTGCCGAGGCTGCCGCTGCGCGAGATCACGCCGACCCGGCCCGGCTTGAACACGCTGGGCACGAAGGCCGGCATGATGCCGATGAAGCATTCGCCCGGCGTCACCAGCCCGGCGGTGTTGGGCCCGACGATGCGGGTGCCGTGTCTCGCCGCCGCGGTGTGCATCGCCATGACGTCCTGCGCCGGAATGTGCTCGGTCAGCACCACCAGCAGCTTGACGCCGGCCTCGGCCGCCGACACCGCTGCCTCTTTCGCCATGGGCGGCGGGATGAACATGACCGCGACATCGGAGCCCATTTCGCGCGCGGCGTCGGCGGCGGTGGCGAACACCGGCACGCCCACATGGGTCTCGCCCGCGCGCTTGGGATTGACGCCCGCCACCACGCGGGTGCCGTAGGCGATCATCTTCTCGGTCCAGAACGTGCCCTGCTTGCCGGTGATGCCGAGCACGACCACGCGGTCCTTTTTGCGCAAGATCATGACGCAGCCTTCACCGCTTCCTGGATGGCGTCTTCCATGAAATCGTAGGGCTCGATGCCGAGCTGATCGCGCACCAGCTTGACCGCCTCCTCCTCGCCGGTGCCATGAATGGAGAAGAACACCGGCACCTTCGGTTTCAATTTTTGCCAGGCCTCCACCACCCCGTCCGTCATCACGTCTGTGCGCGCGAAGGCGCCGCAGAAATTGATCACCAGGCTTTTGAGGCCGGGATTGGATAGCACCAGGTCGAGCGCGATCTCCGACTTGGTATAGGCCTCGCCGCCGATCTCCAGGAAATTGGCGGGGCGGCCGCCGTAATGGCTGATCACGTCCATGGTGGTCATGGTCAGCCCCGCGCCGTTGGCCAGCACGCCGACATTGCCGTCGAGTTGGATCAGCTTGAGGCCGGCTTCGGCGCCGCGCTTCTCCAGCGCGGTCATGGCGCCAGGCGAGCCGTGCGCGGCGATCTGGCTCTGGCGGAAGACGGCGGCGTCGTCCAGCACGAACTTGCAGTCGAGCGCCACCACGCGGCCGTCGGCAAGAAGCGCGAGCGGATTGATCTCGACCAGCTCGGCGTCGCGCGCGCGATAGGCGGCGTAGAGGCGGGCGAGGATGTCGGCGATCTGGTCCTGCGCCGCGCCGAGATCGAGGCCGGCCAGCATGCCGGCAATTTCGGCCGGCGAGGGACCGGTATCGAAATCGACCAGCAGGCGGCGGATGGCATCAGGCTTCTCGGCCGCGATCTCCTCGATGTCCATGCCGCCTTCGGTGGAGAACAGGATCAGCGGCTGGTGCGCAGCGGTGTTGTGCAGCACGGCGGCGTAGAACTCACGTGCGATCTTGGCCTGCTCCTCGATCAGCAGCCGCTCGACAATGTAGTCGCCGATGGTCATGCCGAGGATCTGGCTGGCTGCCTGCTCGGCTTCTGGCCGCGTGGCGGCGAGCTTGATGCCGCCGGCCTTGCCGCGCTTGCCCGCCGGTACCTGAGCCTTGACCACGCAGGGGCCGATATCCGCTGCCGCCTTCGCCGCCTTCGCCGCGCTTGTGCACAAAATGCCACGCGGCGTTGCGATCCCGGCCGGCGCCAGGATCAGCGCTTTCGCCGCGTATTCCTCGAAATTCATTATTATTCCCTCAGCGCCCGTACCTGTTCCAATAGGCGCCGAACAGATCTTCTTCGCTTGGCTGGTCTTCGGGGATGGTGGTGACGAGGTGGGTGATGTTGAGGAAGTGCTTGTAGTTGAGGTTTTCGGTGATCGAATTGCCGCCCCAGGTGCCACAGCCCATGCTGAGAGTGAAGTTGAGGCCGTTGTCGAAACTGCCGCCGTTGCCGAAGGTATGTGCCTGGTTGACCAGCACGCGCACCACGTCGGTGCGCTTGGCCACGATAGGCCCGCGCTTCATGTCCTTGGTATGCAGGCCGACCGAATGCCCGCGGCCCTGGTAGGCCAGGATGGCATTGGCGCGATTGATCGCATCGTCGAAATCCCTGGCCCGGTAAACGGTGAGCACCAGCGACAGTTTTTCGCCTGAGAACGGGTAGTCGCGCCCGACGCCGGTCTCCTCCACCATGAAGAATTTGCACTTCTCCGCCGCTGGCGGCAGCCCGCAGCCCTGCGCGAAAACGTCGGCGTCGCGCGCAATCAGGTCGCGCGAGAGCTTGCCGTTCGGCCACAGCGCCTCCTCGATGCGCGACTTTTCCGCGCCGGAGCAGCGATAGCCGCCGGCGCGCTCGAGCGCGGCCATGGCCTGGTCGTAGACCGCGTCGACGATAATCACCGCATTCTCCGCCGAGCAGGAGGTGGCGTTGTCGAAAATCTTCGACGCGCAGATCTTGCGCGCCGCGTCGCCGAAATCGGCGGTCTCGTCGATGATCACCGGCACGTTGCCTAAGCCCACACCGATGGCCGGCGTGCCGCTCGAATAGGAGCGGCGCACATTGTCCTGCGAGCCGGTGGTCACCACCAGGTCGGCCGCCTGCATCAGCGCCTGCGTCATGTCCTTGGAGGCCGGCGGGGGCAGGATCTGCACCAGATCCTGCGGCGCGCGCACCTTCTTCAGCTCGGCGCGCATATACTCTACCGTGCGCATGGTGGTTTTCATGCCAGCCGGAGACGCCGCAATGATGATGGCGTTGCGGCCCTTGATGGCGAACATCGCCTTGTTGACCGGCGTGGCGCCCGGATTGGTCGAGGGCGTAATCGCCGCGACCACGCCCACGGGCTTGGCATATTTGACGATGCCGCGCGCGGGGTCTTCCTCGATAATGCCGACGGTCTTGACCCGCATCAGGTCGCGCAGGCAGCCGAAGGTCTTGCGTTGCTTCTTGATGATCTTGTCGGGCACGTTGCCGAGCTTGGTGTCCTTGACCGCCAGCTCGGCCAGCTCCTTGGCGTGGTCGGGATTGTAGAGCGACCAGGCGAGCGCGGTGACCGCCGTATCCACGCG
>JARRNI010000430.1:0-4603 GCA_037385125.1 Pseudolabrys sp. | reverse complement strand
CTTAGCGTCGAATGGGGGTCAAAGTTGCGCGCGAGGGAGGGGCGGCACGCCCGCGCCACATGGTGGACAACCCGCGCGCGCCAGTCTTGTCTCAGCCCCAGACGCTTGTAAGCATTATTAGCGATTACCAACTGTTGCAACACGCACTGCGTGAGGTGCAGAATAAACAAAATAAATTTTGGGGCGATCCTAGATCGTCGGCGTCTTATTGAGACATCGCGAGGCGCGAACAAGCCATGTCTGAATCGATGTCGCTTATCAATATCGGCATAGGCAGCGTTTGCCTCTTCATCATTGCCTATTTCACCGGCGTCAAATTTCCAACCGAGATAGCCGAAGAGGGTGAGGGACATTTGCCTAAGAAGTTCCTCGCAGTTGTGATTTTTGTGGGCATCAACATTCTCGTTTTTCTATTTTTTCTAGCCTTCTTACACTTGTGGCAGAACCAGAAAGAACTCGCACCGGTCTTTAAAGCGGCAGGCTTTAGTAATCTCGCCGATCTATTGGGTAAGCAGGGCACAGGTCGGGGCATATCCCCTCTGAGACCAGAGATGATTGTTCAGTCCACAATTGCCTTTTTTGCGCTGTTCGGTATTCGCCGGTGGCGACGGATTGAGGCTGGCGCACTCCGTGAGTTGCATAACATCAGCCTAATCGCTCAGGATGCCAGCAGCCTATCGCTCAAGATTCAAACAGACAGCCTATCGCCAATATCCCATCGAGGCGGCAATGTACCTTTCAACGGTGAGGATGAAGCTCGAAAGGCAGTCGATCGATTACAGCGTCGGGTCTCGCAAACCGACGCCATCAGCCCGGATTCCTCGCTAGCCGTGAAGTCGATCAAGCTGAAGTTGCTCATTAAGATCTGGGCGGAGCACAAGGAATGGTCGGACACCTTGCGAGAGGCCGAGTTACCCCGCTTGAAATCGATCCAACTCGCCAACCAGCGGAGAAACACACTGGCCATACGTCTTGACGAACTTGTTGTGAATATCGAACAGGGAAAGATTGACCCAAGCGTACTCGCGGACATCGGTGAGCTGATTAATCGAGATGACGTCGACCCCGACGGCATTTTGAAGAAGCTGCGCGAAATGGGGCTGGGCACTGAAGTTTCAGGAGGTGAGCGCTCCGTCACCATCCTACTTGCCCCTATCATTAGGTACTTTGCGGAAGAATACGACGATTCACTAAAGCAAATGGCCGACGCGATAGGCATATCTGTAATGATGTCGGGCGACGAGGCAGTCGAACGCCTAGCGGTTCTCAAAAGCTATGGTTTCACTGGTCTTGGTCAGGTGAAGGTGATCGATCTTAATACCGCAATTTTTATCGCTTTCTCCGTCTTTTGTAGCATGATATTGATCTTCAATTTATATGTTTACTTTTTCCGCTCGAATGTGCCGACAAACTTTGCGTTGCTGATTGCTTTCTCTGCAAGCATCACGCTTGCGGTCGTAGCGGGCGCCATGGTCGGCGGACTGCGTGCACTTGCACGTGCCGATAGCACGCCTTGGGGCTGGTACCTTCTGACCGCGCTCGTAATGGCGTTGCTGCACCTCGTTTTAATTCTTGCCGTAGTGAGTATCGACATCACCGCCGTGACGGAGGCGCATCGAGCGCGGCAGAACACATTTGCGCGCTTGCTAATCGGGTCAATCATCCCATTTAGTCTGGTGCTCGGTATCTGCCTAATGAGTCGCGGACAAGTGCTGCGGATTATGCCGCTTCCAGTTTGGGTTCGAGATGCAGTAGTTCTGGCCGCCGTCATGGCTGCCGTCATGGTTGTCATCATCATGCTTGCAGAGACAACTCACATCAAATCTGACACTTCAATCATGTCCCGTCTACTGACCTTGCCGCCGCTGTTCGCACTTGTTGGCGGCGTCGTTGGGGCGGTCGTTGTCAATCGTGTCCGTCAAGCGGCGCTGTCGCGCATTACAGAAGGCTAATCATCCGACCATGTGCCAGACGGGCGGGACCGGCACGGTGTCAGGATAGCTCGCCACGTCCAACGCGGCGAAATGATTGCACTACCGGTGGCAATCCCGCACCTCGTTATCTGCAGCGGGGCCAGGACAAATCGCATGGTCTGGCATTCCGCCATCGCGTTCGAGCCATGGGGATCACGGAAGTCATCACTGCGCGGCATTCTCCCTGGCAAAAACCCCTATTCGCCGCCACTTCCCGATTTTGCGTCTTAACTTTTGACGAAAAACACACCGACCAGAGGTTGATGTAACTTGCCATCTCGCGCAATTTATGACATTTGAATCAAAACTGCACGGAGCACGATCGTGGATAGTAGCTTCGGCCTTGTTAATAAGGGAAAGCGCAGAGACTCCAATGCCCGCGCTGGTAGCGCCGAGCAGAAGCTTGCGGTCGAGTCAGTGCGCAACGTCGCAAATTGGGGCGTCCACGAAAAAACCGGGGAGTCGGCAGCGGACACCGATAGGGAGCTTGCGGCCATTGTAAGCGTTCTTCGCAATGCTGGAACATCGCTTGCGGTCGCCGAGGTTGCTAAGCAACTCCAATGGGATTCCGAAAAGACGGCAAACGCACTGGCGCGTGGCGGCGAATTCGGAGTGCTAGGGTTTTCCAGAGACGGAGATTGGACCACGGTCGCACTCAAGAAGGCCTGAGCGTCTAATAAGTGTGGGGGCCAACTATGAGCAACACAACTGGCGATGGTGTTACTCCGCGCACCCGTGCCCAGCGCCGGGTTTGGTCGTACGCGGTGACGGTTTACGTAATTTTGGGCATTGGCGGTCTCGCTTTCTATTTGATGACCCTAAGGTTGATCGGCTTGAACGAATTGGCCGCCATGGCAATTGGTGGCCTAGTCGGTGCCGTCGAAATTCTGGGGCGCTACCGTCATGCGCCGTTCCGCGCTGTACTGACGTTGAGTGGGCTTTTTTACGTTCTGATCAATATCGGAGCAGCGTGGGCGGCCTATTACATGCTTGGCGCATTCCACGTGTTCGCGACAACGACGGTCGCGAAAGACCTGACCCAGGTTCTAACCGCCGGCTTTGGCTCTCTCGTTTTCATGCGGTCTTCCATATTCAACGTGAGGGTCGGCGACTCCGATATCGGGATCGGACCGGCCGCTATCCTAGATGCGCTCCTGTTAGTAGCAGATCGCGGCGTTGATCGGCTCGAGGCTGTGGCTCGGGCGCAGGATGTCACCGAACTGGTGTCACACGTGCGCGATCCTCGCGTGGTTGCGAAAATGCTGACGAAATACAGCCTCGCTCTCATGCAGAACGTCGACGCTGCGACAAGTCAGCAATTGAGCGATAGCATCAACAAAATCATGGACGATCCCGACGTGCCTGATCAGATCAAGATGGACATTGTCGCATTGCAGTTGGGCGTCGTGGTGGGACCAGAGGTTCTTGAGGCTGCCGTTGCCGCGCTTGGCGATCGACTGTATACACCGACAGCGGAAACATCGAGGAGTGTGGTGGGCGTCTTGAGCCGGTGGGTGCCCGGCGCGACTGCGCGATCTCGACCGACCGCTGGGGAACTGAAGGCGGAAATTGACAGGGCTAGGGCCCCTGCCGCTGTAACGCCCTGATAATCATAGCATCGGCCGGAGTTTTGCGACTGGTGACGGAAATTGAACCTTGTCGTCCTCCGAACACATTAGAACCTTGTTGATGAGGAAGCTCTTGCAGCGGTGTGGCCGTTGGGTGAGAAAAAATTAGCCTTTGAAATTGCTTGTTGGCTCCTAGCAGAAGTGCTGCATTCCCCCGCCAATGGCCGCTCTGGGGAGGAGGCATAACGGACTTGGATCAGACATCACGCGATGGCAACGAGGAGGCCGACCCGCCTGGGGCGCGGGCTCCGGTCGTCACCCCAAAGCCCTGCGCGACAACGGACGTGTGAACCGGCGCGCAACCAGGCCCCCCTGCCGATACGACCTTAAGCAATTGAGTGGATGTTTGAATTTGCAAGAAGGGTGGGGTCACGGTTGGACGCCGATAAAGTCAGAAAGCGATGTATTTGCTCGGCACCGCAATGACTTAATGCCAACGGAGGTGGGGTCCAAGTTGGAAACCAATTCACATTAAGCCGCGGGGGATGCGTCGCGGTGTAATGAGCGGGCAAGTCGTCGATCTGCTCGACATTGAAAACGTGGTAAGATTTAAGGAACGGGATTTCGCGCTCAACGTCCTCGCCGGTATGATTGTCCTGCTCGGTGCGTGTGAGCTTGCTGGCATAGACGACAAGAGCGCCCTTCTCGCCCTTGCGGACAAGCCACCAGCACCGGAGGTCTTCGTCCCTGCCTTCACCGCGTGGCCAGCACCGCCAACCACCCTGGCGCACCCGCCAGCGCTAAACTAACATTGCACCTGGACCACTTACTCGGGGCTGATCAATATCTTCAGCGTTTTTGGCTATTAAAGTGTGCAGATGCGGCGTGCGACAGGAAAGTCTTCGTATCGTGGAACATCCATATGCGCCAGTTTTTGAAACCACATCCTGATTCTCGACCAACGGCGGTGACGCAAGTGGAAGTAGATGTCGCGCGCCCGCGCGCCGATCAATTGGTGATCTCCTATATTGTGGTTGGTAATTTGCGCGATGTCCTAATACC
>JARRNI010000429.1:0-5008 GCA_037385125.1 Pseudolabrys sp. | reverse complement strand
TCGCTCTCATCGACCACGGCAAAGCTGATGGTGTTCAAGCTGGTCATGGCGGCATCGAAAACCTGGCGGCGCTTGCAAGGTCAAAATCAGTTGCCGAAAGTGATCGGAGGTGTCAGATTCCAAGACGGCATCGAGGTGATTGAAGCGTCATCAAACCGCGCCGCCTGATCGCGCCGTCACCCAATACCCGCATAGCTCCGTAGGGGTCATGTGTGGACGGCTGTGTGTGCCAAAAACCTAAATCCGCACATAATGGTGATGAAGTCCACCGAGGATCGGCTGTGACGCGATATTCCCGAGTCGTTGCATGGTGCAAAAGGCGGGGGCATCTTTGTCCAGCGACCGGTGCGTCCTGATCTTGTTGTAATAGTCGGCATATCTTTGCAGAATCCGCCCCAGGTGCGCCTCGCTCAAGATGACGAGGTGATCGAGGCACTAGCGCCGGATCGATCCGATCAGCCGTTCGGCGTAGGCGTTCTGCCAAGGCGTAGCCGGCGCTGTCGGCTTGTCTCGGATGCCCATGGCACGAATGCGACGCAAGGTGAGTTCGCCACAGATGCTGTCGTTATCTCGGATGAAGTAGCCTGGCGCTCTATTCCGCCGTCAGTTGGTTGGCGATCCACTCTGCCGTCGGCTGCGCCGTGACTCCGAGCCATAGAATTTGGCGCCGACCGTGCCCCATGATCAGCAGTCCATAAAGCAACCGAAAGGTCACCGTCGGAACGACAAACAGGTCCATCGCCGCAATACCGTCCGCATGATTGCGCAGGAAAGTCTTCCAGCCTTGCGACGGCGGCCCTCTTCTTCGCGTCATATACTTGGCCACGCTGGTCTGGCCAATGTCGATGCCGAGATTGACCAGTTCGCCGTGTATGCGAGGTGCACCCCACAGCGGGTTGGCAACGCTCACCTCCCGGATCAACTGCCGGATCTCGGCCGGCACTCCGGGGCGGCCCCAACGAGGCCTCGACCTCCAGCGCCAGTAACGGCGGAAACCTGCGCGATGCCACCGCATCACCGTATCAGGCCGAACCATGGCAAGTGCTTCGCGGGTCTTCGGAAACAACCGGCAGACCCAGCCCAAAACTATCCTATCCACGGCCTAACAATGGCACCCGACCGGGCCTGCCCCGACGCAGCACAATGATCTGCTGCCGCAACACGAGGATTTCGGCTTCCACCGCCGCGCGCGGCCGAAAAAGATCGATCACAAGCGCAAAAATCAGTCTGCAGAGACCCAACATCCCGCAGAGGATCATCCGACTCTGCGTCGCATGCAAACCGGATGGAATTTACGACAGGGACAACCGGAATGATAAGTCTGTCCACCAATAAGGACTAACGTCTACTCTGGCCCGTCTGCGACCCTTGCTTTTCGCGCGCCGATTTCCGCAATCGCGGGCCAAGCTGACGGGCAGCGGAAATCGCGTAAATGGTGCTGATGACCCATCGCTGCCGGTCGAGCATGTCCGCCATACTTGTGATCGGCGCTGGTACCTTCTATAGTTTTCCAGCACCAGCTATGGAGCTAGCCATGAAGAAAACCACGCTTGCTATCGCGGTGGCAATGGCCGCTATTACTGGGGCGCTGAGCGTTCCAACCACAGCAGATGCCCGTTGCCATGGCTGCGCCGTTGGCGCCGGCATTGCCGCCGGTGTTATTGGCGGCGCCATCATTGGCAGCGCTATCGCCAACAGCCGGCATGCGCCGCCGCCCTATTATGATGATCCGCCAAGGTATCATCACGAGTACGATCGGGACGACGACGCGGTAGAATATTGCATGGAAAGGTTCAAGTCTTATGATCCTCGTAGCGGAACCTACATGGGCTACGATGGATATCGGCATCCCTGTCCCTAGCAGAAATCGATGTAGATTGCCGCGATTGGCTAAACACAATGTCCGGCTTTCGGAGAGACCGTCGCGAGGCGGTCTTTCTTTTTGTACCAATCACGTTGCGGCGCTTGGGTCCGCTTGTGATGGCCCGAAGCTTCCGTTAGGAGGAGGGCAGAGCGGGTGTACTCTGCCCAGGTGATTCAGAGGTCTACCTGCTCGGCGATAGCGAGAGCGTCGTCACCTCGATATGAGATAACGGACTGTGCTCTCGACGTTTCGATGGCCCAATAAGAACTGCACCGCTCGGAGATTGCTGTACGCCGATAGATTAGGGTTACCGATCCAGCCAGAGACGAGCCGCGCGTACTGCCTCGTCGTGAGGCACCAGCCCGGAAAGCGCCGGCCACCGAAGAGGTGGTCGCCTGGCCGTTTCTCGGACGCCTTGATGTAGGCGTCGAGTAGGGGGTCGACCTCGGACCAAATCGATATTATTGGGCGCGGAGCGACCTGATTTAATTCGTTACTCTTGCGCTTGTGGATCTATCGATACAGTCGCATATGTCTTGAACTGCTGCCAGAACTTGATCGCGAAAACGGCGCTCACGTTATCTTCGCGTGCGACAGCTCGGCGAACCATATCGGGTGTAGTCCGGCCCCCACGCGAACATCGCGCGACTGCCGCTGATGACCAAGGTCGGGTGAAAGGTTTCTGAGCGCCATTCACACGCAATATTGATTCAGCCGGAATGCATTTTCCGCGTGAAGGACTCACTGCGGCTGCCAATTTAATTCTTTTATTACGCATCAACAGGCGTTTGCAACGTTTTCACACAGGAGTACAAAACGCGTAATTGATCCGTTTCGGCGATAAGGCGGCCTCTCATCCTGCGCCTGCAGCTTAGCCACCAGCGGCACTACACAGCGGAATCGGGCAGGTCATCGGGGAACTGGCCGAAAATTTCGAAGCGATGGTCAGGACCGCCCACTGATTCGATCAGCTCGTAATAGAGCATCTTGTAGGTTAGGAACACGCAGCCCACTTCCCTCATGCGCGCCAGCGCGGCCTCGACGTTGCGCGTAGAGGAAAAGATCAATTCCTCCATCACGTAGACCTCGTACCCAAGCTCAACGAGGCCGAGGCATGACTGCATCACGCAGACGTCAGTTTCGCAACCGGACACGATAACCTGCGACCGTTTGAGGCTTGCAAGGCTCCTCTTAATCTTCTTGTCCTTGGCGAGGTCGAAAAAATCCTTTTCGAAGATCTTAGCCTTCGCGCTCAGGTGCCTTGCAATCTCCTTCGGTATTGCGCCCTTGAAATCGACAGGTCGTTCGAGCGTTGCCACAATTGGAATGCCGAAGGCACCGAGCAGGCGCACGAGGTTAGTCGTGTTGGCCTTGATGGAGGAGCGTATTCGTGGCCCAATCTGCGACAGGAAATAGCCCTGGAGGTCGATGATCACGGCGCAACAATGTTCGGGAACGATGCGTTTGACCGCCGGCATGTTGCTTTCTGTCCTTGTCGCTCGATTGATTAATCTTAGGTCTGCCGGTGCGGTTGCGCCAGTGCGCATGCCGGGGCCGGTTGCCAAAATTACATGAGCTGATGCAACATCGACGGGCCCGACGATATGATCTGCGGCAAGTGGACCGGGGAGAGCAGCGTCGGGCACGCCAGGATCCGTCTGCACCGGGGAACCGATGTCGAAAAGCCATAGCTACGTTCTCGGCATAAACGCCTACGACCACGACGTCAGCGTCTGCCTGTTGCGCGACGGTGAGATCGCCTATGCGATTGAAAAGGAACGCATTACGCGTGAAAAGCACGCGAGCGGCTTTTTCCAGGAGCCAGTCGACTATTGCCTGTGCGCCGAGGGCATTACGATCGATGACGTCGACCTCGTAGTGCGAAATTGCTACGTGCTGCCGGTCGAGGATCTCGAGGTCCGCCTTCTTTATCAGGGCGACCTATCCGACCCAGAACGCGAGTTGGCTGAGAAAAGCCCGCTGTTCCGGCCAAAATCGAATAAGGTGATGACGGTCTCGCACCATCTCGCCCACGCCTATAGCGCCTTCGCCGCCTGCCCATTCGACGAGGGCGTGGTCATGATCGTGGACGGGGTCGGCAGCTATGCCTCGGACATAAAAGAGCCGGGTCAACTCACCGAAGGCGTCAATCCGCTGGCGCGTGAGTCAGAGAGCTACTACCGGTTTAAGGGCACAAACCTCGAAACGTTGAAGAAGGTATGGCTTGAACCGCGCCGCGGCCTGTTGAGCGATGAGTTCTTCAACATGGACGGGTTAGGCGCGCTATACAGCCGCGTCTCAAGCTACATTTTCGCCGACTGGAACAAGTGTGGCGAAGTGATGGGCTTGGCGCCCTATGGGCGGCCCGATGCCTTCCGACGGCTGATAGAGATCAAGAACGGAGAACTCTGCGTCCCCGAGTGGGATGAAACGCTCGACAAGCCTTGGCCGGCGCCAGAAACCTGTGTCTGGCCGGCGGGGTCGCGCTCAACTGCGTTGCGAACGGCCGCATCGTACGCGAGACGGGATTCGATAATGTCTGGATCCAGCCGGCCGCAGGCGACAACGGCATCGCAATCGGCTGCGCCCTTTATGGGCGGCTCGCCGTCCAGAAGAAACCACGCTCATTCGTGATGACCCAGGCAACGCTTGGGCGCGAGTATACGGACGAGGAAGCGCGTCGCGCCTGCAATCCGCTGCTGGTCAGCCGCAAGACATTTACCGGACCGGGCCAAAGCATCTGCCGGGAAACGGCGAAGCTGCTCGCGAACGGCAAAGTATTCGGCTGGTTTCAGGGCCGATCCGAGTTCGGGCCGCGCGCGCTGGGCAATCGTAGCATTCTGGCCGATCCACGCCGTCCCGAGATGAAGGACATCCTGAACAAACGGGTCAAATTCAGGCAGGCCTTCCGCCCTTTCGCACCGATTGTGCTGTACGAAAGGGCGAAAGAGATTTTCGTCGGTGAGGACGAATCGCCCTTCATGCTGCGTGCCAAACAGGTGCGACCGGAATGGAAAGACCGCATTCCCGCAATCGTCCACGTCGATGGCACCGCACGTGTGCAGACGGTCCGGCGCGACCAGAACGAGCGGATGTATGAACTCTTGACCGAGTTCGAGAAGCTGACAGGCGTTCCTGTTTTGG
>JARRNI010000428.1:0-7583 GCA_037385125.1 Pseudolabrys sp. | reverse complement strand
TGCTCCTTGTAGCGATTGAAGATCTTGTAGCCGGTTTTGCGGGATATGCCGAACTCCCGGCAAACATCGCTCATCGCCTCCCCGTCCAGCAGGCGGGCCACAAAGCCCAGGCGTTCCTCATTACCGAACACTCGTCCCACGGCATCAACACCTCCCGCCAAATGGCGAAAAGTGTTACCCATGTGTCCGGTACGATCTGTCACCTCTCTCTCAGGTCGGGCAAAGGGGTCCGCAAGTTGCGGGCCCCTTTTTGGATTTGATGGGGGCTTGGTGAACGGACCTGACCAGAAGCTCCGGCACGCGGCCTCAGCCGTGCAGCCGGGACAGAGACCATTCAAATCCTATCCCGCAATGAACCGCGCCAGGTTTGCCGGAGGCCCCAACTCGTGGGAGGACGGGGCTATAACAAAAAAGACGACGAAAAAGTTTTCACCCGAGGTGCGTAGCCATGCGGTTCCGTCGGGGCGCAAGTCGTTCTGGCGCGAGTGATGTCCCCGCTCGGGGACCGGGTGCAAAAAATCACCCCGCAAGTCGCGGGTTCAATGCGCGGCCCCCTCTGCGAGCCGCGACGAAAAAGTGCCCCTCGCCGCCTTGCTGCAGCGCACCGAAGGGCAGCGCAATTTTAACAACGGTTACCGGTTTCCACCGCCCGCTATACGTGTATATGATCGGGCGCCATTTGTGCTTTGCTTCGACGCGATACCATGCGATGGGGCGACGCCCAACGCCGAAAAAAAGATCCTGGCTCTCGGCCTCGCCGGCCTCGGCGCGATCGCGCTGTCGTCGGCGCCCGCGCAGGCCGCGTGGAAGCCGTCGCGGACGGTCGAGTTCATCGTCCCAGCCGGCATCGGCGGCGGCGCCGGCCAGATGGCGCAACTGATCCAAGGCATCATCCAGAAGCACAAGCTGATGCCGACCTCCATGGTCGTCATCAGCAAGAAGGGTGGTTCCGGCGCGGAGGGCTTCCTCTACATCAAGAACCACAAGAACGACCCGCACAAGATCATCATCACCCTGTCCAACCTGTTCACCACGCCGCTGGCCACCGGCTCGCCGTTCTCGTGGAAGGACTTCACTCCGATCGCCATGATGGCGCTCGACGAGTTCGTGTTCTGGGTGAATTCGAAAACGCCCTACAAGACGCCGAAGGAATATCTCGCCGCGGTCAAGAAGGCGCCCGGCAAGTTCAAGATGGGCGGCACCGGCTCCAAGCAGGAAGACCAGATCATCACCGCGGCGATCGAGCAGAAGACCGGCGTGAAGTTCACCTACGTGCCCTATCACGGGGGCGGCACCGTCGCGACTCAACTAGTCGGCGGCCACATCGACTCGACCGTCAACAACCCTATCGAGCAGGTGGCGCATTGGCGCGCCGGCAACACGCGGCCGCTCTGCGTGTTCGATGCCAAGCGCATGCCCTACAAGGCCAAGATCACCAAGACCATGTCTTGGAACGATATCCCGACCTGCAAGTCGCAGGGCCTCGACATCGAGTACCTGATGCTGCGCGGTATCATGACGACGCCGGGCGTGTCGAAGGATGTGGTCGCCTACTATGTGAACCTGCTGAAGAAGGTGCGGGCGACGCCGGAATGGAAGGCGTTCATGGAAAAGGGCGCCTTCAATCAGAGCTTCATGACCGGCGCGGCCTTCCACAAGTGGCTGACCGACGCGGCCGCCTTGCATCGTGGCCTGATGCAAAAGGCCGGGTTCATCCATAAGTAAGTTCCGACATCCTGGCGGGAGCGCCGCGGCCCGGCGCTCCCGCAATTTGCTTGTTCGCCAGCCCGCCTATCGCTAAGAACATCCGCGCCGGGCGACCGGACGCCGATGGATCAATGCGAGTTTCGCCCCCATGAACGACGTTTCCAACAACGAGGAAACCCAAGGTGGTGTCACCAGCAACCGCACGATGAACATCGTGGTGGCGCTGGCGCTGATGACCGTGTCGGTAATCGTGATGGTCGCGAGCTGGCGCCTGGGTGCCGGCTGGGAGCCGAATGTGGGGCCGGGCTCCGGCTATTTCCCGTTCTATGTCGCGCTGATCATGCTCATCACCAGCACGGCCACGCTGCTGCAGAACCTGTTCTTCGCCGGCCCCAAGGAGCGCGGCAGCTTCATCGCCTATCATGAAATGATCATGGTGCTGCAGGTGCTGGTGCCGATGACCATCTTCGTCATCCTGTCGATCTACATCGGTATCTACATCTCGACCTTCCTGTTCATCACCTTCTTCATGACCTGGCACGGACGCTACCCGCTCTGGAAGACGATCCCCGTCGCCGTCCTGGTGCCGATCGCGCTGTTCATCATCTTCGAGATCTGGTTCCTGGTGCCGCTGCCGAAGGGGCCCTTCGAGCACTGGATCGGTTACTAGGCGGGACCGCAAACGGCCGGGACGAAAAGAGAAAAAAGAAAGAACAATCGGAAAACAAAAATCCGAGAAAAACAAATAGGCCGGAGTGGGATGCGCACCGCCCGGCGATCGTGACGGGAGGCCTTGTTGGACTCGTTTCTTTCGCTGATGCACGGTTTCGACGTGCTGCTGACGCCTGTGAACATGGGGTACATGGTCGTGGGCATTCTGTTCGGCGTCCTGCTCGGCTTCCTGCCCGGCGTCGGCGGTGCCAACGGCATCGCCATCTTGCTGCCGCTCACCTTCTCGATGGACCATACCACCGCCATCATCATGCTGGCGGCGATCTACTGGGGCGCACTGTTCGGCGGCTGCATCAGCGCCATATTGTTCAACATACCGGGCGAACCATGGTCGGTGGCCACCACGTTCGACGGCCACCCGCTGGCGCAGCAGGGTCGCGCCGGCGAGGCAATCACCGCTTCGATGTCGTCGTCCTTCGTCGGCGCGTTCTTTGCGACGATCATGCTCACCTTCATGGCGCCGATCGTGGCCAATTTCGCGCTCGATTTCGGTCCGCCCGAATTCTTCTCGGTCTATCTGTTGACCTTCTGCAGCTTCGTCGGCATGGGCCGGCAATCGCCGTTCAAGGTCATCTCCTCGATGATGCTCGGCTTCGCCTTCGCCTGCGTCGGCACCGACGAGATCACCGGCGGTTTGCGGCTGACCTTCGGCACCGAGACGCTGCTCACCGGTTTCCACTTCCTGATCGCGGTGATCGGCCTGTTCGGCATCGGCGAGATCCTGGTGACCATCGAGAAGGGCCTACATTTCGAGGGCCGCAGCGCAAAGATCAATCCCTTCGTGGTGTGGCAGACCTGGAAGAAGCTGCCGAAATACTGGATCACCATCATCCGCGGCACCGCGGTCGGCGTCTGGCTCGGCGTCACGCCGGGCGGCGCCACGCCGGCCTCGTTCATGAGCTACGGCCTTGCCAAGCGCTTCTCCCGCAGTGGCCACAAGTTCGGTACCGGCGAATTGGAAGGCGTGGTGGCGCCGGAGACGGCGGCGCATTCCGCCGGCACCAGCGCGCTGCTGCCCATGCTTACGCTCGGCATCCCGGGCTCGCCGACCGCGGCGGTGCTGCTCGGCGGCCTTCTGATCTGGGGCCTCCAGCCGGGCCCGCTGCTGTTCGTCGAGCAGAAGGATTTCGTCTGGGGCCTGATCGCGTCGATTTATCTCGGCAACATCGTGGGGCTCGCCATCGTGCTGTCCACGGTGCCGCTGTGGGCGTCGATCATGCGCATCCCATTCTCGATCATCGCGCCCATCATCATCGTGGTCTGCGCCATCGGCTCCTATACGCTGTCGAACGCGCCGGCCGACCTGATCTTCATGGTGATGTTCGGCGTCATCGGCTACCTGTTCAAGAAGCTCGACTATCCGCTCGCCCCCATGGTTCTGGCGATCGTGCTGGGCGGCCGGGCGGAAAACTCATTCCGCCAGGCGTTGCTCGGCTCGCAGGGTGATCTGTCGATCTTCTGGTCCAACAAGCTGGTCGGAACCATCACCGCGCTCAGCATGATCATGCTGTTCTGGCCGCTGATCTCCAAGGTGTTCGGCATGGTGATGGCGCGCATCCGTGGCGGCGGCCTGAAGCCGGCGGAGTGAGACGGCCCTCGCGCCAGCCGATTTTGCGTTCGACGAACCGCCCGCGGCAGCGCTCGCGGGCGGTGCCGTTTTTGCGATCATCCGGGGAATCCCGCAAGAGGGCAGCAAGATCGCGCCGGAATCGGCGCTGGGGGAAAGAGGCAGAGCGCGGGTTGTGCCGGTGGCCGCTCTGGCATATTGTATACCAGTCATGAGTAATCGAGACCGTCCCGCACGCCGCGCCGGCGCGCGGGCCCGCCAGACAGCCCCCGCCCTCGCTTCGGCCGCCGCACAGCCGGCGCTGGAGCCGTTCGACGCCACGCCCAGCTTCAAGCACAAGGCCTATGCCGCCTTGAAGAACGCCATCGTTGCCATGGACATCTACCGCAGCCGCGACGACATCCGTCTCGATGAGCGCAAGCTGGCGCAGGATTTCGGCATCAGCCGCACGCCGGTCCGCGAGGCCATGGCGCAGCTCGAGAGCGAGGGTTTCGTGCGCTTGGTACCGCGCCGCGGCATCTACGTGGTGCGCAAGAGCCGGCGTGAGGTCATCGAGATGATCCAGGCCTGGGCGGCGCTCGAAAGCATGGCGGCGCGCCTGATGACCGAGGTGGCCAGCAACGAAGAAATCTCGGGCCTGCGCGCGATGTTCGCCACTTTCGAGAACGGCAAGCATCGCGCCCATCTCGACGAATATTCCGACGTCAACATCGAATTCCACCAGACCATCATCCGGCTGTCGCGCAACCGGGTGCTGATCGACCTCGCCGAGAACCTGTTCACCCACATGCGCATGATCCGGCGCACGACCATTGGCGAGAAGGATCGCGCCGACAAGTCGATCCGCGACCACATGAACATCATCGAGGCTCTCGAGGCGCGCGACACCGAGCGCGCTGAGGACCTTGTGCGCGATCATGCGCTCGGCTTGGCCGATCACGTCGCGCAATACGCCGATTATCTCGATTGAAAGGAACGCGAACCGTCGCATACGTCTCGATTGCCGTTCCCGCCGTCGGCGGGATCCGCTGGGCACCGCATCGGGGATGAGGCGTGGCCGCGCCGACCCGAAAGCAGCGGTGACCGTCGGATATCGCGCTCGCGCCGATTGCGATCGGGAGTAGAGGGGAGGACACCATGGCTGAAGCAGCAGTGAAAGAAACGTCCCGCGCAGCCGAGGCGGAGCAGGAACTGACGGACGGCTTTCGCCTCGTCAGCGCTCAAGCTCAACGGCGTCGACACCATCTACGGCGTGCCCGGCATCCCGATCACCGATCTCGGACGCATGGCCCAGGCAGCCGGCATTCGCGTGCTCTCGTTCCGTCATGAACAGAGCGCCGGCTATGCCGCCTCGATCGCCGGCTTCCTGACCAAGAAGCCCGGCATCTGCCTCACCGTCTCGGCGCCCGGCTTCCTCAACGGGCTCACCGCACTGGCCCACGCCACCACCAACTGTTTCCCGATGATTTTGATCTCCGGCTCGTCCGAGCGCGAGATCGTCGACCTGCAGCAGGGCGACTACGAGGAGATGGACCAGCTCGCCATCGCCAAGCCGCTCTGCAAGGCGGCCTTCCGCGTGCTGCACGCGCAGGACATCGGGATCGGCGTGGCGCGGGCGATCCGTGCCGCGGTGTCGGGTCGCCCCGGCGGCGTCTATCTCGACCTGCCGGGCAAGCTGCTCGGCCAGGTGATGGACGCGCAGGCGGGCGCGCAATCGCTGGTCAAGGTCATCGATCCCGCGCCAGCGCAGATCCCCGCGCCGGACGCGGTCAAGCGCGCGCTCGACATGCTGAAAGGCGCCAAGCGCCCGCTGATCATCCTCGGCAAGGGCGCGGCCTACGCGCAGGCCGACGACGCCATCCGCGCCCTGGTCGAAAAAAGCGGCGTTCCGTTCCTGCCCATGAGCATGGCCAAGGGTCTGCTGCCCGATACCCATCCGCAATGCGCGGGCGCGGCGCGCTCGACCGTGCTGAAGGAATCGGATGTCGTCATGCTGATCGGCGCCCGCCTCAACTGGCTGTTGTCGCACGGGAAGGGCAAGGCCTGGGGCAACGCCCCCAAGAAATTCATCCAGATCGATATCGAGCCGAAGGAAATGGACTCCAATGTCGAGATCGCCGCGCCGGTCGTGGGCGACGTCGGCTCCTGCGTGACCGCGCTGCTCGACGGCATGGGCGGCAAATGGCCGGCGCCGCCGGCCGACTGGATCAAGACCGTCACCGACAAGAAGGAAAGCAACATCGCCAAGATGGCGCCGAAGCTGCGCAACAACAATGTGCCGATGGACTACCACGGCGCGCTCGGCGTTCTGCGCACCGTCGTCAAGGAGCGGCCGGCCGCCATCTTGGTCAATGAGGGCGCCAATACGCTCGATCTCGCCCGCGGAATCATCGACATCTATCAGCCGCGCAAGCGCATCGACGTCGGCACCTGGGGTATCATGGGCATCGGCCAGGGCTACGCGATCGCGGCTGCGGTCGAAACCGGCAAGCCGGTGCTCGCGATCGAAGGCGACTCGGCTTTTGGTTTTTCGGGCATGGAGATCGAGACCATCTGCCGCTACAATCTGCCGGTCTGCGTCGTCATCTTCAACAATGACGGCATCTACCGCGGCACCGACGCCAACCCCGCGGGCGCCGATCCGGCGACCACCGTGTTTGTCAAGGGCGCACGCTACGACAAGATCATCGAGGCCTTCGGCGGCGTCGGGGTCAACGTTACCACGCCCGACGAGCTCAAGCGCGCCGTCGACGCCGCCATGGATTCCGGCAAGCCGACGCTCATCAACGCGGTGATCGATCCGGCTGCCGGCACCGAGTCGGGCCGCATCGGTAATCTTAACCCGCAGAGCGTGGTGAAGAAGAAGTGACGCGAAGCGTCATCCCCGATGCGGTGTGAGCCACGAAGTGGTGCGCCGCTGATCCGGGATCCCGAGATTTTATTGAGTTTGGAGGACCACGATGGCCAAAGCGAAATCCAGGAAAGCGACGAAGGGTAAGGCGAAAGCGGCGGCCAGGAAGCCGGCCCACAAGGCGGTCAAGAGCGCCAAGAAGGCAAGCGCGAAAAAGGCGGGCGCCAAGAAAACCGCCGCCAAGAAGACCGCTGACAAAAACGCTAACGGAAATGGTTTGCCCAGGCCCTCCAACAAGCCATACGGGATGGACGGCAAGGCGCTCACGGGCGTGCGCATTCTCGATTTCACCCACGTGCAGTCCGGCCCAACCTGCACGCAGTCGCTCGCCTGGTTCGGCGCTGACGTGATCAAGGTGGAGCGCCCCGGCATTGGCGACATCACGCGCGGCCAGCTGCGCGACGTGCCCGATGCCGACTCGCTCTACTTCACCATGCTTAACCACAACAAGCGCTCGATCACCATCGATTCCAAGCACCCGCAGGGCAAGCGCGTGCTCGACCGGCTGATCAGGACCTGCGACGAGCTGGTGGAGAACTTCGCCCCTGGCGCGCTCGACCGCATGGGCCTGACCTGGGATCACATCCACGCGCTCAACCCGCGCATGATTGTCGCCTCGGTCAAGGGCTTCGGCGCCGGCCCTTACGCCGACTGCAAGGTCTACGA